>NZ_BLJG01000059.1 GCF_009932375.1 Pseudomonas juntendi | reverse complement strand
TGGTTCTTCGCGGAGTCTGGGGGAAGAGCGAGTTGACAGTCAGGGAAGCAGGTAAATTGGCAGTCGCCAAACACACCCTTCACCTGTCCCTGCTGTCGCCGTGCATCCTATTGATCTTGCCGCTTTCTGGCCAGGCTACGACGCCGTTACCTGTCGCCCATCTACCGATAACACCCTCCTCATTGAGCTTGAACCTCAAGCCGGCTCTCTTCCTAAGTGCGGGCGTTGTGGCCAGTTCAGCCCGTTGATTCACGATCGCCGGATTCGTCTGGTGCGTGATCGTGATCTGTTCGATCAGCGCGTCCTGCTTCAACTACCAGTGCGCCGAGTCGATTGCCTGAGTTGTGGGCGGGTGACCGAGCGGATCGACTGGTTGGAGCCAGCATCTCGGCTGACCCAGCGGTTACGGATATGGCTCGAAAGCTTGCTGCGGCTGCTGCCGATCAGCCACGTCAGCCAGCTCACCGGCCTGCATTGGCACACCCTCAAAACGCTCGATAAACGACGCCTTCAAGCCGAGGTAGGCAACTTCGATTCAACCGGTGTCCGCCGCCTGGTGATGGACGAGTTCGCCCTGCACAAAGGGCATCGCTATGCCACGGTCATCATGGATGCCGAGCGAACGCGGGTATTGTGGGTCGGCCACGGCAACAGCCGCGAGGCGGTCCGCCCGTTCTTTGAATTGCTCGGCAAGCACTGCCAGCAGATAGAGGCGGTGGCCATGGACATGAACACGGCTTTTGATTTGGAGGTGAAGAAGCATTGCCCGCAAGCCGAAGTGGTGTACGACCTGTTTCACGTCGTCGCGCGCTACGGTCGGGATGTGATCGACCGTATCCGGGTTGACCAGGCCAACCTCCTGCGCGAAGACAAGCCGGCACGAAAGGCGGTCAAGCAAAGCCGCTGGCTGCTGCTGCGCAATCGCAACAACCTGAAGGACGGACAAGCCGTGCAGCTTCAAGAACTACTCGCGGCCAACCAGCCGCTGGCTACGGTCTATGTCCTCAAGGATGCGCTGAAGGATGTCTGGTTCGCCCCCAGCGTACGAGAGGGCTGGCGCCGCTGGCGAACCTGGTTGCGGCACGCCCGGGACAGCGGCCTCGCGCCGCTACAGCGCTTCGCTCGCAACCTGCGCAAATACGCCCGAGGCATCCTCGCCAGTGCCAACTTCCATATGCATACCAGCGTCCTTGAGGGCGTCAACAACCGCATCAAGGTGATCAAGCGTATGGCCTATGGTTTTCGGGACTCGGAATACTTTTTCCTGAAAATCAAGGCTGCCTTCCCCGGGAAAGCGCGATGAACCT
>NZ_BLJG01000058.1 GCF_009932375.1 Pseudomonas juntendi | reverse complement strand
GGGAAAGCGCGATGAACCTATTTTTTGGTGTCCCAGAAGTCGGCCCAGGTCTTGGGTACGTCCGCGCCTTTGAACGCGTCCGTGCGATACGCCAGCACCGTGGAGTAGCTGATGTAGCCGACGCTGTATTCGTCCTTGAGGCTGTCGGGTATTTGCGCGGCATTGGGAATCAGCGCAAGGTCGAGCTTCTCGAACAGCCCTTCGGCTTCGCCACGGATGCAGTCGCCAGTGGGCAGGTCCACCACGTCCCAGGTGACCTTGCCGCTCTCGACCTGGGTCTTGATGATCGGGTAGGCCTTGGGCGAGCTGTCCTGTTTGAGCGTCAGACCGAGCTTTTTCGCCGCAGGCTCCAGGATCGCCTTGCTCTGGGCTTCCTGATAAGCACCGCCCTGGGATACGAACGTGATGTCCTCGGCCATGGCCTGGGTGGCGCTACCGATGAACAGGGCCAGACTCGCGAGTTGGAAAGCTGTAGTGCGCAATGTGCTCATGGAAAGACTCCGAATGGTTGGCAGATTTTCTTGGGCGAGCTGTAGGTTTTGTTGTCGGTCGCTCTGCGGGACCATGGAGGTCTAATGTACCGGCTTGTCCGTGAACGAAGCGGCTACAAATGCGCGGATGAAAAGTGGTTTATTGCGAAAATGCGAACGGGCACAGTATTTCGTGCGTCGGGTGCGGGCTTGCGCGCCTGTCGCGAGCAGCCCCGAAGCCCCCGGTAGGAGCGAGCATGCTCGCGATGGCGGTGTGTTGGGTGAGTCATAGCCAAGTCATTCAGCCCACCGTCATCCGCCTCACCACGCGCCGAATCATCGGCGCCGCCAGCACCACCACCGGCAACATCGATACCCACGACAGCGCCCACGCGTTCAACCAGCGGCCGGCAAAGGCCAGGTCGAGCGCATGGGGTGTGGTGGCGATGGCGGCCGCGACCGCGCAGGTCAGGCCGGATTGAACGACGCCGAAAACGAAATGCTCATAACGGGCGGGGATTTTCATCGGGGGTTCTCGAGAAAGAGCGGGGGGGCGCGATGCCCGGCCGCTCGGGCACGATCAAGCCGGTTGCAGTTGCGCGATAGTCTCTTCGGTGGTCCACAGCCCGTGGGCGAGGAAGCGGTAATTGATGATGGCCGCCAGGTAGCCGTCGCCATCCGGCAGGCGCGGGCCGGCGGTGGCGTCGCGTACCACGACTATTTCAAAGCCCTGTTCGAGCAGTTCGCGCAGGTGTGATTCCACGCAAAGGTTGGCCGCCATGCCGGCGAGGATGATCTGCGACACGCCTTTCTTGCGCAATTGCAGCGCCAGGTCGTTGGTTTCCGGGCCGTAGACCTTGTGCGGCGAGGCGATGATGGTCTCGCCGTCGAGAATGTACGGCTTGTAGATCTCGAGGAAATCGGCGCCGGAGCCTTCGAAGTTTTCCAGGGTGTTCGGTCCCTTGCGATCGAACATGCAGATGCTGTGCATGACCTTTTCCAGCGGACCGCCAAAATGCCAGTCGTGGTCGTGCGGGTAGTAATAGTGTGGCGACACGGCCACGGGCAGGTCGTGAGCCTTGAAGGCCTTGAACAGTTTTTCCAGGTTTTCGACGGTGTTGTTCTCGACGATGCTCTCACCGAACACCGCCCAACTGGCGCCGGCAGGGCTGAGGAAGTCGTTCTGTGGGTCGATGACCACCAGGGCGGCTTTGCTCAGGTCGAGCTTGAAACCAGTGGCAGGCAGTGCGGGTTCGGCGGGGTCGGCGTACAGATGGCTCATGACGATTTACCTCTTGGGTGCTTGCGTGGATGAGACGTGAATGTTGCTTTATATAAATGACCAGTCGTCTTATTAATGAGGAAAAAAAACTCACTCCAATAGCCGAGGCAAGACCATCGATACGAAACGCTGCAGAGGTGCACCGTCGCGCAGGACCTTGCCGCGCATGACCGCACCTTCCCAGCCTTCGACGATGACACTGGCCAGCGCTTCGGCGTCGTGAGTTTCAGAGAGTTCGCGGCGCTGCTGCGCTTCACGCAGGCAGCTCGCGAGCAAACCTTCCCAGCGCGCCAGCACATCGGCCAGACGCTTGCGGGTTTGTTCGCTGCCATTGGACATTTCCAGGGACAGGTTGCCAATCAGGCAACCCAGGCTGTATTCATGCTCGCCGTGCTCGAGCACCAGGGCCTGGAAGAACTGGCCGATGCGCTCCAGCGGCTTGACCCGGGCGTCGTAGAAGATCGGCCCGTGGCGGGTTTCGATCGAGGTCCAGTATTCCTCGAGGATCTCTGCCGCGAAGTCTTCCTTGCTGGCGAAGTAGTTGTAGAAAGAGCCCTTGGGAATCTCGGCAGCGGCGGTGATGTCCTGGACGCCGCAGCCGTTGAAGCCACGGTTGTGAACCACCTGGCGGCCAATCGACAGCAAACGGGATCTGACTTCGAGGTTGACCGGGCGAGCCATGACAGAGACATCCAGTGATGAGAAAGTTTTAATAAACTAACTGGTCATCTATGTTTCGTCAACAGTCGAATTGACTGCCAATCAGTCCGCCTGCGCCATCTCGATGTACTCGAGCATCTTCTCGTTGCCATCGAGAATGTCACGGCAGATGGCCGCCCGTGCCGCCGCGCCATCGCGGCGCTTGAGTGCGTCGAGCACTTCCCAGTGATGGTCGATGGCCATGCGCTCGTTGAAGTTGCCATAGGCACGGGCGATCAGTGGGCCGGTGCGCATCCACAGGCTATCGAGCAAACCCGCCAGCACCGGCATGCGCGCGATGGTGGTCAGCGCGTAGTGAAATTGCTGATTGCACTTGAGAGCGGCTTGCAAGTCCTGGGCGTTGATCGCGGCGATGTTGTTTTCGATGCAGGCTTGCAGGTCTGCGAGTTCGCTGTCGGTCACCAGCGCGGCGGCCGTCTCCGCAGCCAGGCCTTCAAGCGCCAGGCGGATGCTGCGGATCTCGCCGTATTGCGCGGCGGTGAGGATGGGTACGCGGATGTCACGCGGGGTCTTGAGGATCAGCGCCTGTTCCTTGGCCAGTTGCAGGATCGCGTCGCGCACCGGTGTGACGCTGGTGCCCAGTTGTTCGGCCAGGTCGCGGATGCGCAGGCGGTCATCGGGCTGGAAACGCCCGGTGATCAGTGCCTCGCGCAGCAACTCGTAGATGCCACTGCCCAGGTAAGAGTGATTGAGGGTTTGAATAGGGTAGGGGTTGCTCATTGATCGCTCATCTGCGGCGGATGCCCGGCCCGAATGATGGAAGTTTCCGGCCGGGATTTCCAGATTATTTCAGACGTGCTGACCACCGTTGACATGAATCTCCGAACCGTTGATGTACGACGCGCCTCGGGTGCAGAGGAAATGCACCAGGGATGCGACTTCTTCCGGCTTGCCCAAGCGGTGCATGGGGATCTGCTGATCGACGATCAGTTCGGTCCCGGCAGACAGGATCGACGTCTCGATCTCACCCGGTGCAATCGCATTGACGGGGTTTGGGGAGCAATGGAACCAAAAACCAACGTAAGCTCTGAATCCCACCGTAAAGGGGCTTTCCGATCTCCAGCTCACCCGCCAGGCATTACTCTCTGATCAGTGCCTCGATGATCGGGCAGATCGTTCCGCCGTCTCCCGCATCACATTGCTGCACCAGTTCGCCTAACAGTTGCTGCATGACGACCAAGTCGGCCATCTTCTGCTCGATCAACGCGAGCTTGCGTGCAGCCCGTGCTCGCGTTTCTGTGGGAGGAAAATAAAGTGTCATCCTAACTACAGGACCCTGCAACGTAGCAATTCCTGCAAAAATCCATTTAAAACAATGACTTATTTCAATTCTGCCATCTGCAAGCGTTTTGTGGGGATGGAGGCCGGAATCATTAAAGTATCATCCTAATTTTCGCTCAACCTTGGAAAATGCTGAGAATCGTAAAAATAAAGTTTCATCCTTTCCGCTACTAGTTCAAGGCTTTCCCGCCGCTTTCTTCCGGCCGCCGGCAACAACGCTGCTTGGCTGAGGCGATCCACTTGCGCTACCGCTCACTGATCAGATCGCACTTGAACTCGACGAGCAGCCAACCATCAGGCCGAGCGTGATCGCCAAAAAAAAGGTTCATCGCGCT
>NZ_BLJG01000057.1 GCF_009932375.1 Pseudomonas juntendi | reverse complement strand
TTTGTGCTCCAAAAAAGTCTCCTGGCCTCACAATCCCTGTGGGAGCGGGCGTGCCCGCGAACACCGGCGCAGCCGGATCCATCACAGCGCCTGCTCCTCGGCGCCATTATCGTCAGGCTGAGCGTTTCAGCCCGAGGCATTCGGCCCTTTTCCTATGCAATCCCCCAGCCCATAGCTATCATGCCTGCCTTATTCCAAGTCGAGACTGGCATGCTGAAGTTGTTGAATCTCCTCAAGGACGGCCGGTTCCATTCCGGAGAAGCTCTGGGGGCGGCCCTCGGGGTGAGTCGTAGCGCCGTTTGGAAGCAGCTGCAGCACCTGGAGAGTGAACTGAACCTCACCATTCACAAAGTTCGTGGGCGTGGTTACCAATTGGCTGCGCCGCTGGTGTTGCTCGAGGCACAAGCAATCGCCGGGTTCGCCGAAGGCGAGCAGTGGCCAGTATTCATCCACGACACGATCGACTCGACCAACGCCGAAGGCCTGCGCATGGCGGGTGAGGGCCAGGCAGCACCCTTTTTGGTTTTGGCCGAGCGCCAGAGCGCTGGCCGTGGCCGACGTGGCCGGCAATGGGTCAGTCCGTTTGCCGAGAACCTGTACTACAGCCTGGTGCTGCGGGTTGACGGCGGCATGCGCCAGCTTGAAGGCTTGAGCTTGGTGGTAGGGTTGGCAGTAATGCGCACCTTGCAGGGCTTTGGTGTAAAGGACGTAGGGCTGAAGTGGCCTAACGATGTCCTGGTACACGGGATGAAGATCACCGGCATTCTGCTGGAACTGGTGGGAGATCCAGCCGATGTCTGCCATGTTGTGCTGGGTGTCGGCATCAATGTGAACATGCAGGCGAACGAGCAGGTCGACCAGCAGTGGACGTCGATGCGACGCGAGCTGGGTGGGGCAATAGACCGGAATCACCTGGTGGCGTCGCTAACCCAGCATTTGCAGCATGAACTGGCACGTCATCGGCGCTATGGTTTCGCTGCATTCCAGGAGGAATGGGAGCAGGCGCACCTTTGGCAAGGCCGGAGTGTATCGCTGATTGCCGGTAACACACGTATTGATGGTGTTGTTCTTGGCGTCGACGGGCAGGGCGGCTTGCGCCTTGAGGTGGATGGAGTGGAGAAGAGCTTCAGCGGTGGTGAGCTCAGTTTGAGGTTGCGTGATGATTCTTGAGCTCGATTGCGGAAACAGCTTTATCAAATGGCGGGTCATCCATGTCGCCGATGCAGTGATCGAGGGCGGCGGGATTGTCGACACCGATCAGGCATTGGTGGCCGAAGTGGCTGCACTCGCCTCGGTGCGTCTTACGGGCTGTCGCATTGTGAGTGTGCGTAGCGAGGAAGAGACCGATGCGCTTTGCGCGGTTATCGCCCAGGCCTTTGCCGTTCAGGCCCGGGTAGCGCACCCCGCCCGGGAAATGGCAGGCGTGCGCAACGGTTATGAGGATTACCAGCGTTTGGGGATGGATCGCTGGCTGGCCGCATTAGGTGCATTTCATGTTGCCAAAGGGGCTTGCCTGGTCATCGATTTGGGGACTGCTGCAAAAGCCGACTTCGTGGCTGCGGATGGCGAGCACCTGGGCGGGTATATCTGCCCGGGCATGCCATTGATGCGCAGTCAGTTGCGCACCCACACCCGGCGCATTCGTTATGACGATGCCTCCGCCGAGCGCGCGTTGACCAGCCTGTTACCAGGGCGCTCAACCGTCGAGGCAGTCGAGCGCGGTTGTGTTCTGATGCTGCAGGGTTTTGCCCGCACGCAGCTCGAGCAGGCACGTGCCCTGTGGGGTGAAGATTTCACCGTATTCCTCACTGGGGGCGATGCGCCGCTAGTGAGGGAGGCCGTGCCCCAGGCGCGTGTCGTGCCCGACCTGGTGTTCGTGGGGCTGGCCATGGCTTGTCCATTGGATTGAGGTGCCTATGCGTTGGTTGTTTCTGCTGTTACTGGTGCTCAACGTCTTCTACTACGTGTGGCATCAGCAGGAAGCCCCGCTGAAGGTCAAGGAAGTCGCCCCCTTGTCTCTGTACAAGGGGAGTCAGCAAGAAATCCGGCTTTTGCGTGAAACGGGTGTATCAACACCCCCAAAGCGCCGGGATGAATGCCTGGTAATAGGTGGGGTAATGGCGCAGGCGCAGCTCGAAGCCCTGCGCCAGCGTCTGCTTAGCCTCGATATTGCGACGTTGCCGGTGGTAGCGCAGTTGCCTGGTGCCGATGGTCGTTGGCTCAAGGTAGCCCCGGAAAGCGAGCGATTGCTGGATGAAACGGTGCTCTCATCTCTTTCCAATGATTTCAAAGACTTAAAACATAAAATTATTTTCTGCCAGGGTATTGCAACTGACGAATAGCTTGATAGAATGGCGCCCGCTTCACAGGGAACACCACTTGGGTGGTAGAGCTGGAAGCGGTGTCAAAGCAGCTAAGTTTCAGATTTGATTGAAAAAATTTGAAAAAACGCTTGACACTAGGACGGCAGACAAATAGAATGCCGGCCACATCTGGAGGGATTCCCGAGCGGTCAAAGGGGACGGACTGTAAATCCGTTGCGAGAGCTTCGAAGGTTCGAATCCTTCTCCCTCCACCAGTTTTAGCGAGAGCCGCAAGCTCCGCGGGTATAGTTTAGTGGTAGAACCTCAGCCTTCCAAGCTGATGATGCGGGTTCGATTCCCGCTACCCGCTCCAAGTTTGCTGGATTTTGCACAAAGTGTTTCGCTCTTGTAGCTCAGTTGGTAGAGCACACCCTTGGTAAGGGTGAGGTCAGCGGTTCAAATCCGCTCAAGAGCTCCATACAAACAAGGCAGATATGAAAATATCTGCCTTTGTTTTATCAGCGCAAGACTATTCTTCTGCGAGGGTTGTATCGATGGCTAAGGAAAAGTTTGATCGTTCCCTTCCCCACGTTAACGTCGGCACCATCGGCCACGTTGACCACGGTAAGACCACTCTGACCGCAGCTCTGACTCGCGTCTGCTCCGAAGTTTTCGGTTCGGCAGTCGTTGAGTTCGACAAGATCGACTCGGCTCCGGAAGAAAAAGCGCGCGGTATCACCATCAACACCGCTCACGTCGAGTACAACTCGAACATTCGTCACTACGCTCACGTTGACTGCCCAGGTCACGCTGATTACGTGAAGAACATGATCACCGGTGCTGCCCAGATGGACGGCGCGATCCTGGTTTGCTCGGCCGCCGATGGTCCGATGCCACAAACCCGTGAGCACATCCTGCTGTCCCGTCAGGTTGGCGTTCCGTACATCGTGGTCTTCCTGAACAAGGCTGACCTGGTAGACGACGCTGAGCTGCTGGAACTGGTCGAGATGGAAGTTCGCGACCTGCTGTCCACCTACGACTTCCCAGGCGACGACACCCCGATCATCATCGGTTCGGCTCGTATGGCGCTGGAAGGCAAAGACGACAACGAAATGGGCACTACCGCTGTCAAGAAGCTGGTAGAAACTCTGGATGCCTACATCCCTGAGCCAGTTCGTGCCATCGACCAGCCATTCCTGATGCCAATCGAAGACGTATTCTCGATCTCGGGTCGTGGTACCGTTGTTACCGGCCGTATCGAGCGTGGTATCGTCCGCGTTCAGGATCCGCTGGAAATCGTTGGTCTGCGTGACACCACCACCACCACCTGCACCGGTGTTGAGATGTTCCGCAAGCTGCTGGACGAAGGCCGTGCTGGCGAGAACTGCGGCGTTCTGCTGCGTGGTACCAAGCGTGACGACGTTGAGCGTGGCCAGGTTCTGGTCAAGCCAGGTTCGGTCAAGCCGCACACCAAGTTCACCGCAGAAGTCTACGTTCTGTCGAAGGAAGAAGGCGGTCGTCACACTCCGTTCTTCAAAGGGTACCGTCCTCAGTTCTACTTCCGTACCACTGACGTGACCGGTAACTGCGAACTGCCGGAAGGCGTTGAAATGGTAATGCCAGGTGACAACATTCAGATGACTGTTACCCTGATCAAGACCATCGCAATGGAAGACGGTCTGCGCTTCGCTATCCGTGAAGGCGGTCGTACCGTCGGCGCCGGCGTCGTAGC
>NZ_BLJG01000056.1 GCF_009932375.1 Pseudomonas juntendi | reverse complement strand
GCGACCCCGGCATCCGCCTGCAACCCGGCTTCCTCGATCGCACTGATCGCGCACTGCTCGTCGATATCTGACGTATCCCCGCTGATCCCCACAGCCCCCAACACCCTGCCCGCCTGATCACGAATCAGCACGCCCCCCGGCGCCGGCACTACCGGCCGTTCACCCATTCCGTTCAGCGCGGCAAAAAACGCCGGCCGCTGCTGCGCATCCAGCGCCAGCATGCGCGAGCCCTTGCCCAGGGCTATCGCCCCCCAGGCTTTGCCGGTGGCCACTTCCGGGCGGATCAGGCTGGCGCCATCTTCGCGCTGCAGCGCCAGCAGGTGGCCGCCAGCATCCAGCACCGCCACGGTCAGCGGCGCCGCATTGATCTTGCGACCCGCCGCCAGCGCAGCATTTACCAGCCCAACGGCGACTTTCAGGTTCAAAGCGTTCATGAAAAGGTCCTCTTCTTGTTGTGAGAAGCCCTGAGGGCAGTTGAAAACCGATGAACAAATAGAACACAACGAAGATTATTTTTGTATACAATATTTTGAAACGATCGTATGCGATCACGCAAACTCCCGTTTTCATGGGCGCTCTGAGGAAAGCCAAGTCAACCGATGAAAACCCATTGACCTACAGCGCCAGGCGTGAATACACTCTATCGCAAAGCAAGTTGTATACAATTACAAAATCAATGAGGCACAAACCATGAGCAAAATGAGAGCAATCGATGCAGCCGTTCTGGTCATGCGCCGTGAAGGTGTAGATACCGCGTTCGGCATCCCGGGGGCTGCCATCAATCCGCTGTACTCGGCCCTGAAGAAAGTCGGTGGCATCGATCACGTCCTCGCTCGCCACGTCGAAGGTGCCTCGCACATGGCCGAGGGCTACACCCGCGCCAACCCGGGCAACATCGGTGTGTGCATCGGCACCTCCGGCCCTGCCGGCACCGACATGGTCACCGGCTTGTACAGTGCCTCGGCCGACTCCATTCCTATTCTCTGCATCACTGGCCAGGCCCCGCGTGCGCGCCTGCACAAGGAAGACTTCCAGGCTGTCGATATCACCAGCATCGTCAAGCCGGTGACCAAGTGGGCGACCACGGTGCTGGAGCCAGGTCAGGTGCCTTACGCCTTCCAGAAAGCCTTCTACGAAATGCGCACCGGCCGCCCAGGCCCGGTGCTGATCGACCTGCCGTTCGACGTGCAGATGGCCGAAATCGAATTCGACATCGACGCCTACGAGCCGCTGGCCATCAACAAGCCTGCCGCCACCCGCGTGCAGGCCGAAAAAGCCCTGGCCATGCTCAATGACGCCGAGCGCCCGCTGCTGGTCGCCGGCGGCGGCATCATCAACGCCGACGCCAGCGACAAGCTGGTGGCGTTCGCTGAACTGACCGGCGTACCGGTAATCCCGACCCTGATGGGCTGGGGCACCATCCCGGACGACCACGCGCAGATGGTCGGCATGGTCGGCCTGCAGACGTCGCACCGCTACGGCAACGCCACCCTGCTCAAGTCGGACCTGGTGTTCGGTATCGGTAACCGCTGGGCCAACCGCCACACCGGCTCCGTGGACGTCTACACCGAGGGCCGCAAATTCGTCCACGTGGACATCGAACCGACCCAGATCGGCCGCGTGTTCACCCCGGACCTGGGGATCGTTTCCGACGCTGGCAAGGCGCTGGACGTACTCCTGGAAGTCGCCCGCGAATGGCAAGCCGCTGGCAAGCTGAAATGCCGCAAGGCGTGGCTGGAAGACTGCCAGCAGCGCAAGGCCAGCCTGCAGCGCAAGACCCACTTCGACAATGTGCCGGTCAAGCCGCAGCGCGTGTACGAAGAAATGAACCAGGTGTTCGGCAAGGACACCTGCTACGTCAGCACCATTGGCCTGTCGCAGATTGCAGGCGCGCAGTTCCTGCACGTGTACAAGCCACGCCACTGGATCAACTGCGGCCAGGCCGGCCCGCTGGGCTGGACCATCCCTGCGGCACTGGGCGTGGTCAAGGCCGATCCGCAGCGCAAGGTCGTGGCGCTGTCGGGTGACTACGACTTCCAGTTCATGATCGAAGAGCTGGCGGTGGGCGCACAGTTCAACCTGCCGTACGTTCATGTGCTGGTGAACAACGCCTACCTGGGCCTGATCCGCCAGGCGCAGCGTGGCTTCGACATGGACTACTGTGTACAACTGGCGTTCGAGAACATCAACTCGACCGACGCTGCCACCTACGGCGTTGACCACGTGGCCGTGGTCGAAGGCCTGGGCTGCAAGGCCCTGCGCGTGTTCGAACCGGCCGAGATCGCCCCTGCCCTGATCAAGGCGCAGAAGATGGCCGAAGAGTTCCGCGTACCGGTGGTGGTCGAGGTCATTCTCGAGCGCGTCACCAACATTTCCATGGGCACCGAGATCAACGCGGTCAACGAATTCGAAGACCTGGCGCTGGTCGGCAACGACGCGCCAACCGCCATCTCGATGCTGGACTGATCGCCTGACGCCCCCAGGCATGCCCTGGGGGCCTTCACCGCAAGGAGACAACTATGCCTCGCTTCGCTGCCAACCTGTCCATGCTGTTCACCGAACAGGACTTCCTGGCCCGCTTCAAGGCTGCCGCCGATGCTGGCTTCAGCGGCGTCGAATACCTCTTCCCGTACGACTACAGCGCGGCTGAAATCAAGCAGCAGCTGGACGCCAACGGCCTGACCCAGGTGCTGTTCAACCTGCCAGCCGGTGACTGGGCCAAAGGCGAGCGCGGGATCACCTGCCACCCCGACCGCGTCGAAGAATTCCGCGCGGGGGTCGACAAGGCCATCGAATACGCCAAGGTGCTGGGCAATACCCAGGTCAACGCCCTGGCCGGTATTCGCCCACAAGGCCTGCAGTGTGCCGACGTACGCAAGACCTTCGTCGCCAACCTCAAGTATGCCGCCGACAAACTCCAGGCCGCCGGCATCCGCCTGGTCATGGAAATGATCAACACCCGCGATATCCCTGGCTTCTACCTCAATACCACCCAGCAGGCCCTGGAAATTCAGGCCGAGGTGGGCAGCGACAACCTGTTCCTGCAGTACGACATCTACCACATGCAGATCATGGAAGGTGACCTGGCCCGGACCATGGAAGCCAACCTGAAGTCGATCAACCACATCCAGTTGGCCGACAACCCCGGCCGCAACGAGCCAGGCACCGGCGAGATCAATTACCGCTTCCTGTTCGAACACCTGGACCGCATCGGCTACCAGGGCTGGGTGGGCGCGGAATACAAGCCGCTGACCACCACCGAAGCAGGCCTGGGCTGGCTGAAGACCCATAACGCAATCTGAACGGCTGAACGCTAGCGCCCTGTGAAACACGAGACCCTGTGGGGGCGGGCAAGCCCGCGAACACCGGCATAGCCGGTGCCATCCACCGACTCGCCTGTTTCGCGGGCATGCCCGCTCCCACAGCTTGAGACACCACAAATACAAAGAGGCATATTCTCATGGCTAAAATCGGTTTCATCGGCACCGGCATCATGGGCAAGCCCATGGCCCAGAACCTGCAAAAAGCAGGGCACAGCATTTTCGTTTCCACCCACCACGACGCCGCGCCAGCCGACCTGATCGCCGCCGGTGCAGTGGCCCTGGCCAACCCGAAAGAAGTGGCCCAGGAAGCCGAGTTCATCATCGTCATGGTGCCGGACACCCCACAAGTGGAAAGCGTGCTGTTCGGTGACAACGGCGTGGCCGAAGGCGTGGGCCCGAACAAGGTGGTGATCGACATGAGCTCGATCTCCCCTACCGCCACCAAAGCCTTCGCCGAAAAAATCAAGGCCACCGGCGCCGCCTACCTGGACGCCCCGGTGTCCGGTGGCGAAGTAGGTGCCAAGGCCGCCACCCTGAGCATCATGGTTGGCGGCTGCCCGAACGCCTTCGAGCGCGCCCTGCCACTGTTCCAGGCCATGGGCAAGAACATCACCCGCGTGGGTGGCAACGGTGACGGCCAGACCGCCAAGGTGGCCAATCAGATCATCGTCGCCCTGAATATCCAGGCTGTCAGCGAAGCGCTGCTGTTCGCCGCCAAGAACGGCGCCGACCCGGCCAAGGTGCGTGAAGCGCTGATGGGTGGCTTTGCCTCGTCGAAAATCCTCGAGGTGCATGCCGAGCGCATGATCAAGGGCACCTTCGACCCGGGCTTCCGTATCAACCTGCACCAGAAGGACCTGAACCTGGCGCTGCAAGGCGCCAAGGAGCTGGGCATCAACCTGCCCAACACCTCCAATGCCCAGCAAGTGTTCAACACCTGCCAGGCCCTGGGGGGCGGCAACTGGGACCACTCGGCGCTGATCAAGGGCCTGGAGCACATGGCCAACTTCTCGATCCGCGACGAGAAATAAGCTTCAAGCTGTGAGCCTCAAGTGGCAAGTGGCAAGCGACAAGCGACAAGCGACAAGCGACAAGCGAGAGCAGATCTGCTTTTGCTTGTAGCTTGCAGCTTGCAGCTTGCAGCTTGCAGCTTGCAGCTCGCAGCTCGCAGCTCGCAGCTGTGGAGACCGCCCCTGGTTCGGCCTGCACGGAGGCAGTTCCAGGGGCGTTTTTGATTGTGCAGAACAACAATAATTGGGAGCCTGCCATGTCGGTCGATCCGCAAAAAATTCTCCGCGACCTGTTCGACACAGCCATCGCCGCCGCCCACCCCCGTCAAGTTCTCGAACCCTACCTGCCCGCCGACCGTAGCGGCCGGGTCATCGTCATCGGCGCCGGCAAGGCCGCAGCCGCCATGGCCGAAGTGGTCGAGAAAAGCTGGCAGGGCGAAGTCTCCGGCCTGGTCGTCACCCGTTACGGCCACGGCGCCAACTGCCAGAAAATCGAGGTGGTCGAAGCCGCCCACCCGGTCCCCGACGCCGCCGGCCTGGCTGTGGCCAAGCGCGTGCTGGAACTGGTCAGCAACCTCAATGAAGAAGACCGCGTCATATTCCTGCTCTCCGGCGGTGGCTCTGCCCTGCTGGCCCTGCCCGCCGAGGGCCTGACCCTGGCCGACAAGCAGCAGATCAACAAGGCACTGCTGAAATCCGGCGCCACCATCGGCGAGATGAACTGCGTGCGCAAGCACCTCTCGGCGATCAAGGGCGGGCGCCTGGCCAAGGCTTGCTGGCCGGCCACGGTCTACACCTATGCCATCTCCGATGTACCCGGCGACCTCGCCACGGTGATCGCTTCCGGCCCCACCGTGGCCGACCCGAGCACCTCGGCCGATGCCCTGGCCATTCTCAAGCGCTACAACATCGAAGCGCCAAAAGCGGTGATCGACTGGCTCAACAACCCGGCCTCGGAAACCGTCAAGGCCGACGACCCGGCCCTGGCCCGCAGCCATTTCCAGCTGATTGCCAAGCCCCAGCAGTCGCTGGAAGCCGCCGCAGTCAAAGCTCGCCAGGCAGGCTTCAGCCCGCTGATCCTCGGCGACCTGGAAGGCGAATCGCGCGAAGTGGCCAAGGTGCATGCCGGCATCGCCCGGCAGATCGTGCTGCACGGCCAGCCGCTGAAGGCGCCCTGCGTGATCCTGTCCGGTGGCGAAACCACCGTGACCGTGCGCGGCAATGGCCGTGGCGGGCGCAATGCCGAGTTCCTGCTCAGCCTCACCGAAAGCCTGAAAGGGCTGCCGGGCGTGTACGCCTTGGCCGGTGACACCGACGGTATCGACGGTTCGGAAGAGAATGCCGGCGCGCTGATGACCCCAGGCAGCTACGCCAGCGCCGAAGCCCTGGGCCTGTCGGCCAGCGATGAGCTGGACAACAACAACGGCTATGGCTACTTCGCCGCGCTGGACGCACTGATCGTCACCGAGCCGACCCGCACCAACGTCAACGACTTCCGCGCCATCCTGATCCTCGAGACTGCCCAATCATGACGCCTGATAAAAAAGTGAAGATCCTCGCCACCCTCGGCCCGGCGATCGAAGGCATCGACGACATCCGCCAACTGGTCGAAGCGGGGGTGAACATCTTCCGCCTCAATTTCAGCCACGGCGAACACGCCGACCACGCCCTGCGTTACCAGTGGATCCGCGAAGTCGAGCAGCAGTTGAACTACCCCCTGGGTATTCTCATGGACCTGCAAGGGCCCAAGCTACGGGTCGGCCGCTTTGCCGAAGGCAAGGTCCAGCTGCAACGCGGCCAGGCTCTGCGCCTGGACCTGGACAACACCCCGGGCGATAACCGCCGGGTCAACCTGCCGCACCCCGAGATCATCGCCGCCCTGGAGCCAGGCATGGACCTGCTGCTGGACGACGGCAAGCTGCGCCTGCGGGTAACCGCCAAGCACAGCGACGCAATCGACACCGAAGTGCTGAACGGTGGCGAGCTGTCGGACCGCAAGGGCGTCAACGTACCGCAAGCGGTGCTCGACCTCTCGCCGCTCACCGAAAAAGACCGCCGCGACCTGGCCTTCGGCCTGGAGCTGGGCGTGGACTGGGTCGCCCTGTCGTTCGTGCAGCGCCCTGAAGACATCGTTGAAGCGCGCCAGCTGATTGGCGGCCGCGCCTACCTGATGGCCAAAATCGAAAAACCGTCGGCAGTCGAGCACCTGCAAGCCATTGCCGAACTGGCCGACGCCATCATGGTGGCCCGCGGGGACCTGGGCGTGGAAGTGCCGGCCGAAAGCGTGCCGCAGATTCAGAAGCGCATCATTGGCACCTGCCGCCAGCTGGGCAAGCCGGTGGTGGTGGCCACGCAGATGCTCGAATCGATGCGTTTCTCGCCGGCACCGACCCGTGCCGAAGTCACCGACGTGGCCAACGCCGTGGCCGAGGGTGCCGACGCGGTGATGTTGTCGGCCGAAACCGCCTCGGGGGATTACCCGCTGGAGGCTGTGCAGATGATGAGCAAGATCATCCGCCAGGTCGAGAACGGCCCGGACTACCAGGCGCAGCTCGACGTCGGCCGGCCCAAGGCCGAAGCCACCGTGTCGGACGCCATCAGCTGCGCGATCCGCCGTATCAGCGGCATCCTCCCGGTGGCGGTGCTGGTCAACTACAGCGAGTCGGGCGCCTCCACCCTGCGCGCTTCGCGTGAACGGCCACGGGCACCGATCCTCAACCTTACGCCCAACCTGAACACCGCGCGGCGCCTGAGCGTGGCCTGGGGTGTGCACTCGGTGGTCAATGACCGCCTGCGCCAGGTGGATGAGGTGGTCTCCACGGCCCTGGAAATTGCCCAGGCACAAGGCATGGCCAGCCGGGGCGACACGTTGCTGATCACTGCCGGGGTGCCGTTCGGCAAACCTGGGTCGACCAACACGCTGCGGATCGAAACACTGATCTAAGCCACTGCATAGACCCTGGGGGAGCGGGCGTGCGCGCGAATGCGTCAGTCCAGGCAACTTCGTTGACCCTGCTGGCCCTTTCGCGGGCACGCCCGCTCTCACAGGGTCGGTGGTGAAGCAAAGAATCGCGGAAAACCGAGGCCCAAAGAGGCCCACCGCTCCCCATCCACTTCACTGACTGCCCCATGTACAGCAAACATTTCGTCAACCCGTGCCCCGACTGGGCCACGGCGTTACTCAACGGCTTCAGCCAGGTGCTGCTGCTGCGCAACCCCCTGTGCGGCCTGTGCTGCCTGCTGGCCATCCTGCTGACTGCGCCCGACCTGGTCGGCGGCGCCCTGCTCGGCGCCCTCGCCGGCCTGCTCACTGCCCAGCGCCGCGGCTACGACCGTGCCGACCGCCAGGCCGGGCTGTACTGCTACAACGGCGTCCTGATCGGCATCCTGATCAGCGCCGTGCTGCCCTGGTCGGCCATCCTGCCGCCACTGGTCATCGCCGCCGGCGGCCTGTCCAGCATCATCACCCACCAGTGGCGCAAGCGCGGTGGCAAGCTGCTGGTTGCCTATACCGCACCGTTCGTGCTGTTGGGCTGGGGCACGCTGTTGCTCGCCGAACCCTCGATGACCGGTTTCGTCGAAGCCGAACCGGTGTACGCCCTGGCCCGCGGCATAGGGCAGATCTTCCTGCTCGACCAGCCGTTGGCCGGGTTGCTGATCATCGTCGGCATGTTCATCGCCCTACCCTATGCGGCGATGTGGGCGGTAATTGGCTCGGCCATCGGGGGCGGCATGGCGCTGCTCACAGACCAGGCGCAAGCAGCGTGGATGGGCCTGGCTGGCTTCAACGCCGCGCTGGCGGCGCTGGCCTTCAGCAGGCAAGGCGAAAAACCCTGGGTGACGTTGCTGGCCATCGCTCTGGCCTTGCTGCTGCAACCGCTGTTCATGCTGCTGCCTGTAGCCGGCCTGACCGCGCCTTTTGTCGCCGCATGCTGGCTGATGCACACATGTGCGCACATTGCAGAGCAGTATCAACGCCGTATGTCTTCGACATAATCATTTGGCACTGCCCTCTCTCCTGCAGTTGAAACTGCCCCCCGCCTGGCTGGGTTGATGAAAGCATGGGTGGGTGGCACAATCTCGACCCTCTCGAAACCTTTTAACAGTAAGTGCCCCCCCCTGGCTCTGGACGTTGCAGGGATATGAGTATCGTCCTTTTTGAAGTAAACACCCGATAGTTCGGCAAGTGGCGACTGAGCCACGACCTGTGCATCGATTCTCGGTGAGTTACCGGTGAATTCGAAAGTTGTAAAAGTTTCACTGTGAACCTTGATAACCTGCAAAGACTTGCCTTTGTATTCTGCTTTGGCAAGCGGCTTCAAATGGGCTTTCAAATCCCTCTTAGTCAAGCCGAACCGCGAAAGATGTCCCGTCAAGCCCGTCCTCTGTCCCATCTGCCCTGATGGGTCGACCTGGTTCACAGGGTCACCAGTGCAGTAGGAATACGCATTGATACCCCCCTCACCAAATGGACTGATGCTGTCGGGACTCGTGAAGCGCATCAGCGATGGCGCGTAACACCGATAACCCTGTCCCAGCAGATAGCCTGAAAGATATTGATCGAACACTTGGCCTGCGTAAGCCAATATGTTCAAAGGTGACGAACCTGCCAGGTAGCCAAATGGCGAATAGGCGTTAGCCTGATTGGGTTTTATTTTCAAAGAGATCATGACCGCTCCAGTTGCCACCTCTGCCCCCCCATGCTCTCCCCAAAGCACAAGGTCGGGAAACTGACAGAAATATCAGTTGCATTCGCAGGTAACCAATTGCAGATGGGCAATCAATCCTTCTAGGCTTCCCACTTCAGTACTACGAGCCAATAAACATGCCTGTATCGCAATCCCTAAGGGAACGCCTCTACATCATGGTCTTCCAGACCGACACCGTGGCTGGAAGGCGCTTCGACAAGATCCTCCTACTGATCATCCTCGCCAGCCTGGTCACGGTGATCCTCGACAGCATCGACGAAGTGCACCAGGGCTACGCCGGCCTGCTGGCCGGTATCGAATGGGGCTTTACCGCGATCTTCCTGGCCGAGTACCTCACCCGCCTGTACTGCTCGCCCAAGCCGCTGCGCTACGCCTTCAGTTTCTATGGGCTGGTCGATTTACTGGCGATCGTGCCGGGGATCATCGCGCTCTACTACAGCGACGCCCAATACCTGCTGATCGTCCGCGTCATCCGCATGCTGCGGATCTTCCGCGTGCTCAAGCTCAGCCCCTACCTCAAGCAGGCCCATTACCTGATCGACGCGCTGCGCGGTAGCAAGCAGAAGATCATCGTGTTTCTGGTCACGGTATCGACCTTGGTCACGGTCTTCGGCACGCTGATGTATGTGATCGAAGGGCCGGAGCACGGTTTCACCAGCATTCCCAAGGGCATCTACTGGGCGATCGTCACCCTGACCACCGTGGGCTTTGGCGACATCGTGCCGAAGACGCCTTTGGGGCAGGTAATTTCGTCGATGGTGATGATCATCGGTTATTCGATCATTGCCGTGCCGACCGGGATCTTTACCGCAGAGCTGGCCAACGCCATGCGGGGCGAACAGCTACAGCATGATTGCCCGGTCTGCAAGAAAAAGACCCATGAACAAAGCGCGGCGTTCTGCTCGCGGTGTGGGAGTGGGTTATTCCCCAAACAGTGATGTTGCCCGATCGGGCCCTGTCGCCGGCAAGCCAGCTCCCACAATGTGCACCACCGGGACTGAGCCTTGTGCAATACCTGTCAGCCCTGAGGCGATCCCTGTGGGAGCTGGCTTGCCGGCGATTGGGCCAGTACAGGCAGCGGAATAACCAAAGTCGTTTTTGTTCTTTAACCCGCACAAATCCAACCGCTATAGTCGCTGGCAATCTGCCCCAAAAACCTTCAAGAACAAGGAAGCAACGTGAAAAGACTCTTCACCGCCTCGCTGCTCGCCGCAGGCCTGGCCTTGGGCAACATCGCCCAGGCCGCCCCTACCCTGCTCAACGTTTCCTACGACGTGATGCGCGACTTCTACAAGGACTACAACCCAGCCTTCCAGAAACACTGGCAGGCCGAGCACAACGAGAAGGTCAACGTGCAAATGTCCTTCGGCGGCTCCAGCAAGCAGGCGCGTGCGGTGATCGATGGCCTGCCGGCCGATGTGATCACCATGAACATGGCCACCGACATCAACGCCCTGGCCGACAACGGCAAGCTGGTGCCGGACAACTGGGTCACCCGCCTGCCGAACAACAGCGCGCCGTTCACCTCGGCCACGGTCTTCATCGTGCGCAAGGGGAACCCGAAAGCCCTGAAAGACTGGCCCGACCTGCTCAAGGACGGCGTGCAGGTGATCGTGCCCAACCCGAAAACCTCGGGCAATGGCCGCTACACGTACCTGTCGGCCTGGGGCTACGTGCTCAAGCAGGGCGGTGACGAAGCCAAGGCCAAGGACTTCGTTGGCAAGCTGTTCAAACAGGCCCCGGTGCTGGATACCGGCGGCCGGGCCGCGACCACCACGTTCATGACCAACCAGATCGGCGACGTGCTGGTGACCTTCGAAAACGAAGCCGAAATGATCGCCCGCGAGTTTGGCCGCGACCAGTTCGAGGTGGTCTACCCGAGCGTGTCGGCCGAGGCCGAGCCACCGGTGAGTGTGGTCGACAAGGTGGTGGCCAGGAAAGGCAGCCAGGCCGTGGCCGAGGAATACCTCAAGTACCTGTGGTCGCCAGAGGCCCAGGAGATTGCCGCCAACAACTACCTGCGCCCACGCGATGCAACCGTGCTGGCCAAGTACACCGACCGCTTCCCGAAAGTCGACTTCCTGTCGGTGGAAAAGACCTTTGGTGACTGGCGCACCGTGCAGAAGACCCACTTCAACGACGGTGGCGTGTTTGACCAGATCTATACCGACAAGCAGTAATTGATTCAGGCAGGCTTGGCCTATTCGCGACTGAAGCCGCGAATAGGCCAGCCC
>NZ_BLJG01000055.1 GCF_009932375.1 Pseudomonas juntendi | reverse complement strand
GCCGGAAAACGCTCGCCAGGCGACGCCGGAGTTTGCCCAGCGGTTGATGGAGTTGATGGGCAAGAACCCTAAGGACAACAGGTGATGAGCGGCGCGCTGCGTAGGTTGTTGGGGCCGTTGTTGACAGTGGCGCTGTTGCTGGCCGCGCCGTTGGCGTTGGCCGCCGACCCGTTGTCGATTCCGGCCATTACCCTGTCCAATACCGCGGACGGGCAGCAGGAATATTCGGTCAGCCTGCAAATCCTGCTGATCATGACGGCGCTGAGCTTCATTCCGGCGTTCGTCATCCTCATGACCAGCTTCACCCGTATCATCATCGT
>NZ_BLJG01000054.1 GCF_009932375.1 Pseudomonas juntendi | reverse complement strand
CTCGATCTCCCAGGCGCTGAACATGCTGCGGCTACCCTTGCCAGAAACCATAGAATCTCCCACAGGGATCGCATCAGGGCTGACAGGTGTTTGTCAGAAGATATGCAGCGCCTGTGGGCCCCGGCCAGTTACCGCTCGCGCAGGGCCTCCTTGGCCCGGTTCAGCGGTTTGATCAGGTAATCGAGGATGGTTTTCTCGCCAGTGCGGATATCCACTGTGGCAATCATCCCCGGGACAATCGCGAAGTGCTTGCCGGCCTTGTTCTTCAGGCTGTCCTGCTCGGTACGGATGAACACGCGGTAGTAGTAGATTTCCGGTTTTACCTCGTCTTGCAAGGTATCCGGCGAAATACCCACCACCTTGCCATCCAGCCCGCCATACACCGAATAGTCATAGGCACTGATCTTGACCTTGGCCGCCTGGTCGGGGTGGATGAAGGCAATGTCGCGCGGGGCGATGCGGGTTTCGATCAGCAGGCGCTCGTCCATCGGCACGATTTTCATCACCTGGCCACCGGGCTGTACCACGCCGCCCAGGGTGTTCACCTCGATGTCCTTGACGATGCCGCGCACCGGCGAACGCAGGGTCAGGCGGGTGAGCGAGTCGCTGCGCCCGCGGATCACCTCTGACAGGCTGTCGGCCTCGGCGCTGGCCTTGGCCAGCTCTTCCCGGGCGCGCACCAGGTAGTCGGACCGGGCCTCGTTGGCTTTGAGTTCAAGCTCCGAACGCTGGCGGTTCAGGCGGATGACCTCGACCCGGCTGGAGGCGCCCATTTTCGCCAGGTTTTCGGTGATCTTCAGCTCGCTGCGCACCAGCCGCAGCGAATCCTCGATGCCGGCCAGGGTCTGCTCCAGGCCACGGCGGCGGGTCTGGTACAGCGCCGTTTCCGCTTCGATCAGCTCGGGCGAGTCGCGCAGGCTGGCCGGGAAGGTCAGCGGCTTGCCGGTCACCTCGGCTTGCAGCCGGGCCTGGCTGGCTTTGGCGGCGCGGTACTTGGCTTCGCTTTCGCCCACGCTGGAGGCGGTCTTGGTCGGGTCCAACTGGGCCAGTACCTGGCCGCGCTCGACCAGGTCGCCTTCGGCCACGTTCATCTGCGCCACGATCCCCCCTTCGAACGACTGGATCACCTGCTCCCGGGAGCTGGGGATGACCTTGCCGGTACCGGTGGAAACCTCGGTCACCTCGAACCAGGCGGCCCAGGCCAGGAACGCGGCCAGCATCAGCGCGCTGAGGGTGATGAGGCGCCCGGCGCGGAATACGGCCTGGTCGTCCTGCCCGTCCAGGTAGGACGCCGGGAGTTCGTGGTTGCTCATGCCTGCGCTCCTTGCAGTTTGGCCAATGCGGCATCGCGGGTGTCATCGATGACGATGCGCCCACCGTCGAGCACCACAATGCGCTCGACCCGTTGCAGCACGCTCAGGCGGTGGGTAGCGATCACCAGCGTGCGGCCCTGGCAGAAGCGCTCCAGGTTATCCAGCAGTTTGCGCTCGGTCATGTCGTCCAGCGATGCCGTAGGTTCATCCAGCAGCAGCACCTGTGGCTGGCGCACCAACAGGCGCGACAGCACCAGTGCCTGGCGCTGGCCGCCAGACAGGCCCAGGCCGCCTTCGAGGATCAGGTGGTCCATACCCTTGGGCAGGCGGCGGACAAAGTCCAGCGCCCCGGTGGCAGCCAGCGCGGCCACCAGTTCCTGGTCGCTGGCCTGGCCGGCACCGAGGGTCAGGTTTTCCCGCAGGGTGCCGTGGAACAGCCGCGCGTACTGCGGCAGCAAGCCTACGTCGCGGCGCAGGTCGGCAGGGTCGAGGTGGGCCAGGGCGATGCCGTCCAGGCTGACCTCGCCCTGTACCAGGTCCATGGCCCCGCCCAACGCCTGCAGCAGGGTGGACTTGCCCGCGCCGTTGCGGCCGAGCACTGCAATGCGTTCGCCCGGCTGAATATCCAGTTGCCCAATGTTGAGCACCGGGGGGGATTCTTCGCTGTAGCGGAAGTTGGCCTGGCGCAGGCGGTATTCACCGCGGATTGCCGGCAGGTGCACGCGCGCTTCGCCTTCGGGGTGGTCGACCGCCGACTGCATCAGTTTGTCCAGGCCTTGCAGGGCGACCTTGGCCTGCTGCCAGCGGGTCAGCACATGGGTCAGCTGGGCCAGCGGCGCCATCATCCGCGACGACAGCATCGACGCTGCCACCAGGCTACCGGTGGTGAGGTCGCCGGCGATCACCATCGGTGCACCGACCACGATGACCACGGCAAACACGGCACCTTGCACGTTCTGGGTCCAGGTCACCAGGCCGTTGGTGAGCGTGCGCAGGCGCAGGTTGGTATGTGCACAGGCTGCGTTGTACTGGTTCCACTGGCGCTCGAAGCGTGCTTCGGCCTGCAGCGCCTTGATTTCGTCCAGGCCCTGGATGCTTTCCACCAGCATGGCGTTGCGCAGCGCCGACTCGCGCATCGAGGCGTTGGCCAGCCGCGCCAGGCGCCGCTGCGCCAGCAGGCCTGGCAGCAGCATGGCCAGCAGCGCCACCAGCGGAATGAACACCAGCACGCCGCCGATCAGCCAGAACACGAACAAGAACAGCAGGAAGAATGGCAGGTCCGCCAACGCCGTGGCAGTACTGGAGGTGATCAAATCGCGGATCGACTCCAGCTCGCGCAGTTGCGAAATGAACGAACCGGTGGACTTCGGCCGCACCGAGTTGCGCAGGCGCAAGGCATGGCCATAGACCAGGTCACTCACCCGCAGGTCGGCGCGCTTGCCGAGCAGGTCGGTGACCTTCAGGCGCAGCAGGCGCATGCTGAAGTCGAACACCAGCGCCAGCACCACGCCGCCGAACAGCACGTACAAGGTGGGCAGTGATTCTGCCGGGATCACACGGTCGTAGACCTGCATCGAAAACAGCACCCCGGCCAGCGCCAGCACGTTGGCCACCAGCGAGGCGACCATCACCTGCCCATAGGGGCGCAGGTCGCGCAGCACGATACGGGCGAACCAGTGGCGGTCGTAGGGGGCGGTGTAGTCATCGGTGCGCACATCGCGCAACGGCCGCGCCGGGCGCAACAGCGCAACCCGGGTGATGCGGCCCTTGAGCGTGGCGCGGGGCAGGCGTGTGGTCAGGCCCTGGTCACCGGCGAACACCACCGCCAGGTCATCTTCTTCGGTGACTGCCTCGACCACGGCCAACTGGCCATCGTCCAGCTCCAGTACCAGCGGTGTACGCCATTGCCGCAGGCCCTTGGCATCGAAGCGCACGAAGCGCAGTGCCAGGCCGGCCTGGCGGGCCATGTGGCGAAGAATTTCGTCCAGCGGCCGGGCATCCTCCACCGCCGCCAGGCGAATACGCTGGGGCGACACGTCCAGGCGGTAGTGGTGCGCCACCTGCAGCATCACCTCCAGCCACGGCCCCAGGTCTGGGCGGGGGGCCGCCTCCGGCGCTGCTGCCGCTGGCTGGGTGGGCAGGGTTACATTGATCGAATCGCTCATGGCTGGATCTCCACACCTTGCAGGTTGCGCCCCTCAAGGCCAAAGGCCGCGCGCAGCGCGCCGGTGTTGTACAGGCAGTCGACATCCAGGCGCAGCAGGTCGGAGCGGGTGCCGGCAAGTTCGAACCGTGACTGGTAGATCTCCTGCTCGGCGTTGAGCAGGTCGAGCAGCGGCCGTGTGCCCAGGTCCAGATACTGGCGGCCATAGAGCATGCGCGCCTCCTGGATGCTGACCTGGCGCGCTTCCAGTGAACTCAGCCGGCGGCCCAGCCCGGAGGTTTGTGCCTGAGCCTCGGCCAGGCCACGCCGTGCCTGCAGGCGCGCGGCATCTTCGGCAGAGTCGGCGGCGCTCAAGGCGTGGCTGGCAGCGCGGCTGCGGGCGCTGATCGCACCGCCTTGGTAGATCGGTACCTCGACGTTGAGGTAGATGCCCGCCTGGGTGCGGTCCATGCGTGAGTTGTCGCGGTTGTAGTCGTTGTCCAGGTAATGGTTGACCTGGGGCTGCAGCGACACGGTCGGGTAGGCCTCGGCCTTGGCCTGGGCCAGCTCTGCCTGGCCTTGCGCACGCTGGGCCAGGGCCATCAGCACGGCCGGCAGGCGATCATCGCCTTGCGCAGGCCGCTTGCAGGCCTGGTTCAACGCCGCAGGCGACTGCTCGGCCAGGGCTGGCGGGGTCACGCGGCCCATCAGCGCGGCCAGGGTGGAGCGCCAGCGCTCGTATTGCGACTGATATTCCTCCAGGGTGGCGCGGGCGCTTTCCACGCGGGATTCGGCCTGTACCACGTCGGAGCGGGTGCTGGCGCCCATGTCGCTGCGCTGGCGAGCCATCCCGGCAATGTCGCCCACCCCGCGGATCTGTTCGCGGGCAATGGCCACCAACTGTTCGTAGCGGCGGGTTTCGATCCAGGCATAGGCGGTGTCACGGGCCAGGTCGTCCACCACCAGCAGGATATTGGCCTGGGCCCGCGCGGCGGCGGCCTGCGCCGCGTTGACGGCGCTGTCGACCTTCCCGAAGTCGTAGAGCATCTGCTTGAGCGACAGGTTGAGGGCCTGGCTGTTGCGATCGCCCCCGTAGCCGGTGTCATAACCGGTGCGGATACCGCCGGAAATCTGCGGGTAGTAACCCGCGCGGGCGACGTTGATGCCTTCGCCCTGTTTGTACAGGTTGCCGATCGCTTCGGCGATGCTGGGGTGCCATTGCGCGGCCTGCAACACCGCCTCGGTCAGGCCCAGGCGCTCGCCACTGGCGACCGGGGCCATGCCGGTGGGTGGCCGCGCAGGCACCGCCGCGGGCGCATCGCGTAGCAGCGATGGCCCGATGTAGCGCAGGTGGGGGTCTATATCATCGGCTGCCTGGGCAACCGGTTGGAGATTCAGGGCCAGGAGCCCGCAGGCTCCAAGCAATAACGGTGACAGCGGACTGCTTCGCTTCACATAGTTCCCTTACTGCTGGTCGTCCATGCCGCCGGGCGTTTGCCCGGCGGGTTTGCCGCGGCCTCAGACGACGTGAATGCCGTTCTGTACCCACAGGTGGTGGCTCGGGTCCTCCTGGGCCGTGTATTGGTTATAGTCGATCCCGTCGGCGGTCTGGTTGCCGACCAGGTTCCAGTTGTCAGTCATGTGCACCGAGTCATGGTTGTCGCCCTTGATGATCAACGTGTCGGTGCCGGTTTCGGTGATGGCCACCACGTCGGCCAGGTTGAGTGTCAGGGCCACCGCGCTGGTGTCGTTGAGGTCGATGGCCTCGATGCCGTGCACGCGGCCGACCAGGTTGCCTAGGTCGATGCTGACATCGCCGCCACCCCATTGCAGGGTGTCGGTACCCGTGCCACCGTCGACGCTGGCGAAGTTCTGGTCGACGATCACCAGGGTGTCGTCACCGGCACCACCTTCAAGCGTGATGTGCCCGCCCTGGCTGCCCACCAGGTGGTCGTTGCCGTCGCTGCCAGCAACCACATCGCTGACAGCGGCGACACTGGCCAGGGCGACTGCCTCTTCACCGCTGTCGGCCAGCAGCGACGTGGTGCTGACCAGGCCAGCGGCGTTGTCCAGGTTGATGGTCAACGTTGCCGTGTCGGTACTGCCGTTGGGGTGGGCCAGCTCGTAGGTGAAGGTATCGTGCTGGCCGACTGCCGCGGCGCTGACCCCCGAGTTGAGGGTGTAGGTGTAGCTGCCATCGGCCTGCACCAGCAAGGTGCCATAGGTGCCCGCCACGCTCACCCCGTTGTAGCCGGGTATGGTGTAGGTGTTGGCTGCGGTCATTACGCTCAGCACGGTCAGTGCCGAACCCAGGGTATCGTCCGCCAGCAGGTTGCCGGTGGCCGCCGTAGCGCCACTGACCACGAACTCGTTCAGGTGCGTGGTGGTGGCATTGACACTGGTGGTGATCGAGCTGGCCAGGCCAATGCCGCCAGCGGTCACCCGCACGTGGTAGGTGCCTGCGCCCTGGTTCTGGAAGGTATACCCAGCGCCCCCGCCCAACAGGCTGATCAACGAGCCACCGCCTACCGATTGCACCAGCACGTACTGGCCCGTGGCCGGGTTGAGCTTGAGCAGTTCAAGGGTGGTGCCGTTGAGCAGGCTCAGCAGGTTGGCGGAATTGAGTACCACTTGCAGGTTAGCCGTGGTATCGGCAGCCACTGTAGTGGTGTAAGTGGCCTGGCGGCTGCCGATCAGCGGCAGGGTCAACGAGCCCAGCGTACTGCTGCTGGTGTCTACCCGGTTGGCCAGGGTGAGGTTGCTGAAGCCTACGTCGTTGACTGCGTCAAGTACCGTGGCTGGCGCCGCGTAGTTACTGTCGCTCCAGACTTCCGTGGCTTGTGGGCTATCGATGCGCACATACAAATTGGCGCTGTCGGACAGACCGTTGGGGTGCACCAGCTGGTAGCTGAACACATCCACTTTGCCGACGCTGGCGGGGCTGCCGTTTGGCGTGTAGGTGTAGCTGCCGTCGCCGCGAATCACCAGCGTGCCGTACAGGCCTTGCACCGTGGTGGCACTGCCGGCCGAGACGTAGCTGCCCCCTTTGAGCACCTGCAGCACCGCGGCGCTGTCCGGGCCCCGCGCATCCACCACGCCATCGGTGCCCACGTCGGTGATGACGTTGCCAGAGGTGGCTGTGCCAGTACCGGTGAACTCGGTCAGGCTGGTGGAGGTGATATCCAGCGAGGTGCTGACATTGGTGATCAGGCCAATGCCGCCGCTGCCCACCGTCAGGCGGTAATCGCCCGCCTGCAGCACCCCGATGTCGACTCGCAGGCCTTGGCCCAACGGCAACAGGATCAGGTCCAGCAAGCCCTGGCTGTTACCGGTGGCCAGCGTGACCCAGGTTCCGCTGGCATTCTTCACCTGCAGGGTGAAGGTGGTGTTGTCCAGCAGGGCCAGTGCACTGCTGGTGGTCAGGGTCAGCGTGGGGTCGGCCGTGGTGCCGGCGGCTACCGTCCAGGTGTAGGTCTTGGTGAACCCCGCCAACAGGGTGGTGAAGCTGTCGGTGTAGGTCCTGCTGGCGGTGACCGCGGCCAGGTCGACCGTCGCCGTGGCGAGGTTATCGCTGGCGATGACCGGGGCGTTGGCATCCACATCCGGTGCAGTGATGCTGGCGTTGCCCGACACGTTGCCGCGTGGGTCGCTCAGTGTCACCGCAAGCACCTGCCCGTTGTCCTGAGGGGGGCTCAGGGTCACGGTAAAGCTGCCATCGGCTTGCACGGTGGCGGTTTGCAGCACAGTGCCGCTGGCGCTGCGCACGGTCACCGTGGCGCCCACTTCACCGGTACCGGTCAGGGTGCTGCCGTCGGCACTGATCGCCAGGTTGGCGGCCGCAGCAGGTGGGGTCAGGTCCGGGGCGGTCAGCGTGGTACCGGTAGACACATTGCCAGCACTGTCGGTGAGGGTGACGCTCAGTGCCTGGTTGTCGATCTGCGCGGCATTCAGGCTGACCACGAACAGGCCGGTGCTGCCCACGGTTGCCGTACCCAGCACGGTCCCGGCACTGTTGCGCACGGTAACCGTGCTGCCAACCTGGCCAGAGCCACTGACCATTGTGCCGTTGGTATTGATGGTGGCCAGCGGCGCCGCCGGCGGGGTGGTGTCCGGGGCGTTGAGGTTGACGCTGCTGGACAGGTTGCCCGCAGCGTCCGCCTGGCGCACCACCAGCAATTGCCCGTCGTTCTGAGGCGTGGTCAAAGTGACGCTGAAGGTGCCGTCGGCTTGCACCACTGCACTGCCCACCGGTCCGTTGGCGCCTTGCACGGTGACGGTGGCGCCAGCTTCACCATTACCGGTCACCACGGTACCTGCGCCGTTGATGGTGACATTGGTCGGTAGCGCAGGCGGTTGCAGGTCGGCAGCGGTGTAGCGGGTGCTGCCGGACGTATTGCCCGCAACGTCGGCCTGGCTCACCGCCAAAACCTGGCCATTGAGCTGCGCGGCGTTGAGGTTGACGGTGTACACGCCACCGCCATTGACCACGGCGCTGCCGAGCACGTTGCCACCGGCATCGCGCACGGTCACCGTGGCACCGGCCTCGCCGGTACCGCTCAGCACCAGGCCGTTGGTCGACAGGCTGGTCACCAGTGGGTCGGCTGGTGCGGTGGTATCGGCTGCCTGCAATAAGGTTGGCTGCGACTCGCCGCCCACCAGGGCCACGGCGGTGACCTGCAGGTACTCGCCGTTGAGTTGCGCCGAGTCGAGCGTCAACGTGAAAGTGCCGTTCAATGTCGCGCCGCCGGTACCGATCACGTTGCCTGCGGCATCGTACACACGGATGCCTACGCCGCTGGGCGCGTTACCCGACAAGGTTAGGCCGTCGCTGCCCAGCGTCACGTTGGTCGGCGGTACTGGCGGAGCCACCAGCGGTGTGACATAGGTCGCCACCGCCGAGGTATTGATGCCGTCGGACTGGGTGATGGCCAGCGTTGCCAGCGAGCCTGCCGCCGGTGTCAGGTTGATCTGGAAGTTGCCCGCGCCGTCTACCGTGCCAGTGCCTATCACGCTGCCGCCCAGGCTGACGGTGACCGTGGCATTGGCCTCGCCCTTGCCGGTGAGCACGTTGAAGGTGTTGTTGATTGCCAGGTTGGTCACCAGGTCAGGTGGCGAGGTGTCGTTGGCCTGGTAGGGCGCAGCAACCGAGACGTTGCCGGCGTCATCGGTAGACACCACGCTGAGCAACTGGCCATTGTTCTGCGCCGGGCTGATGGGCACGGTGAAGCGCCCGTCGGCACCGACCTCCACCTGGCCCACGAGGGTGTTGTCCGGGCCACGCACGGTGATCAGCGTGCCGGCCTCGGCGGTGCCGGTCATCGACGTACCGGCCGGGTTGAGCAGCAAGTCGCTTGGCTGCACCGGTGCGGTCAGGTCGGGGGCGCTCAGCTCCAGGGGGGCCGACGGGTTGCCGGTGGCGTCCTGGGCAATGATGGTCAGCGTTTCGCCGTTGATCTGAGGCTGGCTCAAACCGAGGACGAAGGTGCCATCCAGGTCGACCGTCACCTGGCCCAGCAGGTCACCGTTGTTGTTTATCACCGTGACCCGGGTACCGGCCTCGGCGGTGCCGATCAACTGGGTACCGCTGTCGTTGATGCTGGCAATGACGATGGCCGGCGGCGTTACGTCGACTGCCGTGACGGTACTGATCGGCGACACGTTGTCACTGGCGTCGGTGAGGGTTACCTGCACCTGCTGGCCATTGAGCTGGGCGGTGTCCAGGCCGACGCTGAAGGTGCCGTCGGCAGCGACCGTGGTGGTGCCGATTTGCGTTGTACCCACATAGACGCGCACCGTGGTACCCGCTTCGCCAACCCCGGCCAGCACATCGCCTGCCGCATTGAGCCGCAACTCGGTTGCAGCCGCGGGGGGCGTGAAGTCCGGCGCCTGCACGCTGACGGGCGCGCTGACGTTGCCGGGCGGATCGGCCTGCAGTACCGACAGCACCTGGTTGTCGATCTGGGCAGGCGACAACGCGACGCTGAAGCTGCCGTCGGCCAGCACCGTAGCGGTTCCCAGTACGCTACCGGCGGCGTTGCTCACAATCACGGTGGCGCCGGCCTCACCCAGGCCAGTGACCACACTGCCGTCGGCGTTGATCGCCACCTGGGTGAGCGGGGCAGGTGGGGTGAAGTCCGGGGTCTGCAGGGTCGCTGCTGCCGACACGTTACCGGCGGCGTCGGCCTGGGTGAAGCTGAGCAGCTCGGCATTGCCCAGTGCCGGGTTCAGGGTAATGGTGAAGTGCCCGCTGGCATCGACGATGGCGCTGCCGATCGGGGCGCCGCTCGGGTCGGTCACGGTCACCTCGGCGCCGACTTCGCCGCGGCCGGTCAGGGTGACACCATCGCCGGAAACCGCCAGGTCGCTCGGCGCCGCAGGTGGTGTAGTGTCTGGCGCGGTGATGGTGCTGGCGGCCGACTGGTTGCCGGCCGCATCGGTCAGAAGCACCTGTAGCGGCTGACCGTTGGCTTGCGGCGAGGCGAGCACGACCTGGAAGCTGCCGTCGGCGCGCACTACGGCCGTGCCCAGCACGCTGCCATCGGCAGCCATTACCCACACGCTGGCGCCGGCCTCGCCGCTACCGTTAAGCAGGCTGCCGCCCCCGGCGAATGCCAGGTCTGCGGCGGCATCCGGTGCCACGCGGTCGGGGGCAGTGATGCTCACGCTGTTGGACTCGTTGCCGGCCGCATCGGCCTGGCTGGCGCTGAGCTGTTCGCCGTTGAGTTGGACGCTGCCCAGGGTGGCGCTGAAGTTGCCGCTGGCATCGACCACTGTCGTGCCCAGATCGATACCGCCTTCACCGACCACGGTAACGGTGGCGCCTGGTTCGCCGCGCCCGGTCAGGACCAGGCCGTCGCTGGACAGCACCAGGTTGCTGAGCGGTTGTGGCGCCGTAGTGTCCGGCGCCTGCAAGGTGGCCGGCAGCGACAGACTGCCATCGCTGGCCATTGCGCTCACATGCAGCACTTCGCCATTGGCCTGGGCACTGCCCAGGTTGACGGTGAAGGTGCCGTCGTTGGCGACCGGGCTGCTGCCCAGCACCGCGCCGTTGGGGCCGTAAACAGTGACCGTGCTGCCCGCCGTGGCGGTGCCGGTGACCGATAGACCGTCTGCTGCCAGCACCAGGTTGTCTGGCGTGGCGGGGGCCAGAATGCCCGGCGCAGTCACGTTTTGCTCAGGCGAGGCGTTCTGCGCGGCATCGGTTTGCACAACGCCCAGGCGTTCACCGGTGAGCGCCGCAGGCGACAAGGCCACGCTGAAGCTGCCATCGGCGGCCACGGTTGCGGTACCCAATATGGTCGCGTCCGGGGCGCGTACGGTGACCGTCGCACCAGCTTCGCCCTGGCCGGTAAGGGTCGCGCCATCGGCAGACACCGCCACGTTACTGACCGCCGCGGGCGGCGTGGTATCGGCGGCCGTGTACGGCGCCGCTGGCGATACATTGCCCGCCGCGTCGGTGGCAGTTACCTGCAGGTTCTGGCCATTGGTCTGGGCACTGTTCAGCGTGACCTGGAAAGTGCCGTTGCTGCTGGCCACCACGCTGCCCAGCACGCTGCCGCCGGCATCGCGCACGGTCACGGTGCTGCCGGCTTCGGCGTTGCCGGTCAGTTGCAGCCCCGTCGCCGACAGGGCCAATGCCGTAGGTGCTGCTGGCGGGGTGAAGTCGGGTGCGGTCACTGCCACCGCGCTGGAGGTGTTGTTGCCCGCATCGGTCTGGGTCACGCTCAGTTGCTGGGCGTTGAGCTGGGCAGTGGTCAAGGTCAGGCTGAAGCTGCCGTTGGCCGCGACCAGGCCGGTGCCGATGATGGTGCCGTCAGGCCCGCGCACGGTCACGCTGGCGCCGGCTTCGCCCAGGCCACTGAGGGTCAGGCCGTTGTTGTTCAGCACCACATTGGTCAGCGGTGCAGGCGGGGTCAGGTCTGGAGTGGCCACGGTCACCGCTGGCGAGGTATTGCCGGCGGCGTCTATTTGCGCCACGCCAATGGCCTGACCACTGTTTTGCGGCGTGTCGAACGTCACGGTGAAGCGGCCATCGGCGCCCACCGTAGCGCTACCCAGCACAGTACCGGCGGCATTGCTGACCTGTACCGTAGCGCCCACTTCACCGCTACCGGAAAGCTGCCTGCCGTCGGCACTGAGCAGCGGGTCGACAATGGCGGCAGGTGGCGTGCGATCCGGGGTAGCCAGGCTGGCGGGGCCTGATACGTTGCCTGCGGCATCACTGAGGGTGACCTGCAACGGGCTGCCGTTGACTTGCGCGCTGGGCAGGGTGATCTGGAACTGGCCGCTTTGGTTGACGGTGCCGGTAGCCAGGATGGCGCCACTGGCATCGCGCACAGTGACACTGGCACCGGCTTCGCCCTGGCCGCTGACCACGGTGGCGGCGGTGTTCAGGCTGAGGTCGCTGGCGGCGGCTGGGGCCTGCAGGTCGGGTGCCTGCAGGCTGGCGGCCAGCGACACGTTACCCGCAGCATCGGCCTGGGTGACGATCAGGTTCTGGCCGTTGGCGGCCGCCGGCGACAGAGTGATGCTGTACAGGCCATTGCTGCCGACCACGCCGCTACCCAGCACATTGCCCTGGGCGTCGGTGACCCGCACGTTGGCGCCCACTTCGCCTTGGCCGGTCAGCGTGCTGCCGGTGCGGTCGATGGTGGCGCTCGGGGCTTCGGGTGCAGTGGTATCGTTGGCGACCACGGTGGCCGGTACCGATGGCTGGCCGTCGGTGCCTATCCGTGCGCTGACCTGCAAGGTCTGTGCATTGAGCTGAGCGTTGCTGAAGAACACCCGGAAGACACCATCGCTGCCCACCGTCGCGGTGCCCAGCGTGGTACCGGCGGATGTCACGGTGATCAACGCCCCCACGGTGCCGGTGCCCGTCAGCACGAAGCCGTCGGCGCTGATGGCCAGGTCCGCCGGGGTGGCCACTTCGCTGCCGGTCGGGCCAGTCAGGGTCACACCGTCGGATTCGTTGCCGGCCGGGTCGATGACCACCACGCTGACCTCTTCGCCAGCGGCCAGCGGCGGGTCGACCGGCACCACGAAGGTACCATCCGGCCCTGCGGTGGTGGTGCCACGGTCACTGTTGTCCGGGTTACGGATGACCACGGTGCTGCCCGGCTCTGCAGTGCCGCCGACGCTGCTGCCGTCGGGGCTCACAGTCACGCCGCTGGCAGGTTCCGGGTCGGTGGTGTCGGGTGCGGTAACGGTAACCGGTGCCGAGCTGTTGCCCGCCGGGTCGGTGACGATCACGGTCACGCTTTCGCCGTTGTTCTGCGGGGTTGGCAGTGGCACGTTGAAGCTGCCGTCGGGGTTCACTTCAACCGTGGTTTCCACGCCTGCGCCGTCACGCACCGTCACGGTATCAGCGCCCGGTGCATTGCCGCTGACCGTGCTGCCGTCTTCGCTGACCACCACCCCGGTGGGCAAGGCCGGCGGGGTGAGGTCGGGTGCAGTGATCGGGGTGCTGTCGGAGACATTGCCCGCCACATCGGTCAAGGTCACCTGCAGCGCCTGGCCATCGAGCTGGGCCGGGCTGACCGCGACAATGAAGCTGCCGCCAACCGGCACCACCACGCTGCCCAGCAGGTCGCCGGCGGCGTTGCGTACCTCGACGGTGCTGCCTGCTTCGCCCGTACCCTGAACGGTGTCGCCGCCCGCGCTTATGGTCAGGCCACCCGGTGCTTGCGGTGCGGTGCTGTCGTCGGCAGTGAACGCCACGGATGGCGACGTGTTGCCGCCAGCATCGACCACTACCACCGACACGGTTTCGCCGTTGGTCTGGGCGGGGGCCAGGGGCACGCTGAAGCTGCCGTCCTCTTCCACCTGCGCGGAGCCCAGCAGGTCGCCAGCGCCGTTGCGCACCTGCACGGTACTGCCTGGTTCGGCCTGGCCGGTGAGTGCCGTGCCCGTGCCATTGATGCCTAGGCCTTCAGCGGCTACCGGGGCTTCCAGGTCCGGCGCGGTGACGCTGCCGGCGGTGGAGGTATTGCCGGTCGCGTCCGCCTGGGTGACGGCCAAGGTCTGGCCATTGAGCTGCGGTGGGTCGATGGTCACCTGGAAGCTGCCGTCCGTTTGTACGGTGGCAGTGCCCAGCACGGCGCCGCCGGCGCCGGTCACGGTTACCTGCGCCCCCGGCTCGCCGCTACCGCTCAGGCTGCCACCGTCACCCGCCAGTACCAGGCCGGTGGGTGTGTCGGGGGCCTGGGTATCCGGTGCCGACAGATCGACCGCGGTCGACAGGTTGCCACTGGCGTCGCGCTGCTCGACGGTCAGGGCCTGACCGTTGGTTTGCGGGGTATCGAGGCTGATTTCGAACGCACCACTGGCGCCTACCACGATGCTGCCCAGTACGCTGCCGTCCGGCCCGCGTACGGTCACGGTCGCACCCGGTTCACCGTTGCCGGTGACCGTGACGCCGTCGCCATCGATGGCCGGGTTGGTCACTGCTTGCGGCGGGGTACTGTCTGGTGCGGTGAAGTCCACTGGCCCGGCACTGTTGCCTTGGCTGTCGGTGGCTTCCACGGTCAGGCTTTCGCCATTGCGCTGCGGTGCGTTGAGGGTGACGTCGAAGCGCCCGTCCCCGCCCACGGTGGCGGTCCCCAGCACATTGCCGTCGGCATCGCGCACGGTGACCAGCGAGCCGCTCTGGCCCTGGCCGGTGAGGTGGATGCCGGCGCTGTCGATGGCCAGACCCGACGGTTGCAGCGGGCCATCCAGGTCAGGTGCGATAACGGTGGCGGTCGAGCTGTTGCCAGCGGCGTCACGCAGCACCACGTCCAGCTCCTGGCCATCGGTTTGCGCCGGGTTCAGGACCACGCTGATCACGCCATCGGCGCCAACCTGGGCATTGCCCAGTACATTGCCCTGGGCGTCCACCACCTGCACGCGGGTGCCGGGTTCGCCACGGCCGGTCAATACGCTGCCATCGTTGCTCAGTTGCAACTCGGTGGCCTCGTTGGGCGGGGTGATGTCCGGTGCGCCGATCTGGGTCGGCAGTGAGCTGTTGCCATCCGCGTCGATGGCTACCACATCCAGCAGCTCGCCGTTCGCCTGGGCAGGGCTGAGGGGGATGTTGAAGCTGCCGTCGTTGCCGACTTGCACGCTACCCAGCACACCGCCTTGGGCATCCCGCACTTCCACCAGGCTGCGAGCCGGGGCCGTACCACTGATGGCGCTGCCATCGGCAGCTACCACCAGCCCCGTCGGGCTGTCCGGCACGGCAATGGCCGGTACGGTGACCGTCAGGGCAACCGAAGGGTTGCCGGCGGCATCGGTCTGTTGCAACGCAATGGCGTCGCCTGCGGCCAGTGGGCTGTCGAGGTCGATCAGGAAGGTGCCATTCGCTGCGACCACCCCGGTGCCGATCACGTTGCCATTGCCATCCCGGATTTCTACCGTGGCACCCGCTTCACCGCGGCCGGAAACGACCAGGCTGCCAGCACCCAGCACCACATTGCTGATGATGCCGGGCGGGGTGATGTCCGGGGTTACGTAGCTCAACGGCAGCGAGGTGTTGCCTGCGGCGTCGGTCACCCGCACGCTGACGGTTTCGCCATTGGCCTGCGCCGGGTCGAGGGTGAGGCTGAAACTGCCATCCGCTTCGGCGAGTGTACTGCCGATCACGTTGCCAGCAGCGTCGCGTACCTCTACCCGAGCACCGGCCTCGGCATTGCCGGTCAGGCTGACGCCATCGACCAGCGCCAGGTCGGTGGGTTGCAGTGGCGCCACCTGATCCGGTGCGGTCAGCGGGCTTGGGCTGGACACGTTGCCAGCAGCATCGGTCAAGGTCACTTGCAATGACGAGCCATCCACCACCGGGGTGGGCAGGGTAACGTTGAAACTGCCGTCCTGCTGCACGGTGCCGCTGGCCAGCAGTTGGCCTTGGTCGTTGCGTACCTCTACGGTGGTGCCGGCTTCGCCGCGGCCGGACACGGTGCGGCCGTCATTGCTGATCGCCAGGTTGGTGGCAGGCTCTGGTGGCGTGGTGTCGCCGCCGTTGTCGATGACCGGTGCGGTAAGGGTGCCGGCCTGCGAGGCATTGCCGGCTGCGTCGGTGGCAACCACTTGCAACTGTTCGCCCGCCACCTGGGCAGGGCTAAGGGTGATTTCAAACGCACCACTGGCGCCCACCACCACAGTGCCAAGTACGGTGCTGCCATCGGCCGCCAGCACGCGCACGGTGCTGCCAGGTTCGGCACGGCCGCTGACGGCGGTACCGTCGGCGGTAATGGCCAGTTCGCCAGGCGCCACCGGTGGCGTGATGTCTGGTGCGCTGACCTGTACCGGCAGCGACGAAGTGCCGTTGTTGTCGATGGCTACCACATCCAGCAGTTGGCCATTGGCCTGGGCCGGGTTGAGGACCACGGTGAAGGTGCCTTCAGCGCCGACCACCACGCTACCGATCAGCGCACCCTCGGCATCATGCACTTCCACGCGGCTGCCCACGGGGGCCGAGCCACTGACGCTGGTACCGTTTTCGGCGACCACCAGGTCGCTTGGGCTGAGCGGTACGGTTACCAGCGGCACGTCATAGTCCAGCGCCAGCGAGGCGTTGCCGCTCGGGTCGGTCTGGATCAGGCTCAGGCGTTCACCCGGCAACGCGGCCGGGTCCAGGTCGAGCAGGAAGGTGCCGTTGGCGGTCACCACGCCGCTGCCGATCAGGGTGCCGTTGGCGTCGCGCACCTGCACGGTCGCGCCGGCTTCGCCACGCCCGCTCAAGGCCAGGCCATCGGCGCCGACCACGATATTGCTGACCTGCGCCGGGGCAGTGGTGTCTGGCGCCTGGTACTGCAGTGGCGAGGAAATGTTGCCGGCAGCATCCACCAGGCGAATGTCCAGCACTTCGCCGTTGGCCTGTGCTGGGGTCAGGGTCACGCTGAACGTGCCGTCGTCGTTGACCTGAGCGCTGCCCAGCAGGGTGCCCGCGGCATCGCGCACCTGCACGCTGGCGCCTGGCTCGCCGCTACCGCTGAGGGTGACGCCGTCGACCAGCGCCAGGCCGGTCGGCTGGGCCGGGGCCTGCAGGTCCGGTGTTACCACCGACGCAGGGGCGGAGGCATTGCCGGCGGCGTCGGTCAGCACCACTTGCAAGGTGCTGCCGTCCTTGACTGCAGGTTCCAGGGCCAGGGTGAAGCTGCCATCCGGGTTGACCGTGCCGTTTGCCAGCACGTTGCCTTGGGCGTCGCGCACTTGCACGCTGGCACCGGCTTCACCGCGGCCGCTGAGCTGGGCACCGGCCAGGCCGACAAGCAGGTTGGTGGCGGCTTCCGGTGGCGTGTTGTCGCCACCGTCAATGTCTGGTGCGGTGACCGTGCCGGCCGTAGAAGCATTGCCGGCGGCATCGGTAGCGGTAACTTGCAGCACCTCGCCGTTCAACTGGGCGGGGTCCAGGGTAATGCTGAAGCTGCCGGTGGCACCGACTACCGCGGTGCCAAGCACCGTGGTGCCATCGGCCGCCAGCACGCGTACGGTGCTGCCAACTTCTGCGCGGCCGGTGACCACGCTGCCGTCGGCGCTGATTACCAGCTCGCTGGGGGTGACCGGTGGGGTGATGTCCGGTGCTGAGATCTGGGCTGGCAGGGACGAAGCCCCGCTGCCATCGATGGCCACCACCTCCAGCAGTTCGCCATTGGCCTGGGCCGGGTTGAGAATGACCGTGAAGGTGCCGTCCTGGCCAACCTGCACACTGCCAACCAGCGTTCCGTCGGCGCCGTAGACCTCCACGCGGCTGCCGGCCGGCGCGGCGCCGCTGATGCTGCTGCCATCTTCGGCGACTATCAGGTCGCTCGGGCTGGCAGGGGCAGGGGTGACCGGCACCTCGAACTGCAGCGCTTCGGAGGTATTACCGCTCGGGTCGGTTTGCACCAGGCTCAACTGAGCACCGGGCTGCGCGCCAGGATTCAGGTCGATCAGGAAAACGCCATTGGCAGCGACCACGCCGCTGCCGATCACGGTGCCGTCGGCATTGCGCACTTCAACGGTGGCGCCGGCTTCGCCACGCCCACTCAACGCCAGGCCATCGGCGCCGACCACGATGTCGCCCACAGCCGCCGGTGGCGTGGTGTCGGGTGCGGTGAATGCCAGCGGTATCGAGCTGTTGCCGGCAGCATCGACCAGGCGTACATCCAGGGCTTCGCCATTGGCCTGGGCAGGTGACAAGGACATGCTGAACGCCCCGTCTGCACCGACCACGCCGCTGCCGATCACGGTGCCATCCGCATTGCGCACCTGCACGGTGGCGCCAGGTTCGCCACGGCCAGTGAAGGTGACGCCATCGGCCAGGGCCAGGTCGGTCGGCTGGGCCGGGGCCTGCAGGTCCGGTGCGGTGACCGTGCCAGGTTGCGAAACGTTGCCGGCAGCGTCGGTCAGGGTCACTTGCAGGGCGCTGCCGTCGTTGACGGCTGGGCTCAGGGTGAGGACGAAGCTGCCATCCGGGTTGACCGTGCCGTTGGCCAGCACGTTACCTTGGGCGTCACGCACCTCCACGCGGGTGCCGGGTTCGCCGCGACCGCTCAGCTGGCTGCCGGCCAGGCCGATCACCAGGTCTGTGGGTGCCAGCGGTGCGGTGTTGTCGCCACCGTCAATGTCTGGGGCGGTCACGATGCCGGCCGCAGAAGCGTTGCCGGCATTATCGGTAGCGGTAACTTGCAGCACCTCGCCGTTTACCTGGGCGGGGTCGAGGGTGATGCTGAAGCTGCCGGTGGCACCGACTACCGCGGTGCCAAGCACCGTGGTGCCGTCGGCCGCCAGCACGCGTACGGTGCTGCCGGCTTCGGCGCGGCCGGTGAGCACGCTGCCGTCGGCGCTGATCACCAGCTCGCTGGGGGTGACCGGTGGGGTGATGTCCGGTGCTGAGATCTGGGCTGGCAGGGACGAAGCACCGCTGCCATCGATGGCCACCACGTCCAGCAGTTCGCCATTGGCCTGGGCGGGGTCGAGGGTGACGGTGAAGCTGCCATCGTCGCCTGCAACCCCACTGCCAAGCAGCGTGCCATTGGCATCATGGACCTCCACGCGGGTGCCGGCCGGCGCGGTGCCGCTGATGCTGCTGCCGTCTTCGGCAACCACCAGGTCGCTGGGGCTGGCGGGCGCAGGCGTGGTCGGCACTGCGAACTGCAGGGCCTCGGAGGCATTGCCACTCGGGTCGGTCTGCACCAGGCTCAGTTGCGCGCCGGGCTGCACGGCCGGTTCGAGGTCGATCAGGAAGGTACCGTTAGCGCTGACCACGCCGCTGCCGATCACGGTGCCGTCGGCATCTCGCACTTCAACGGTGGCGCCGGCTTCACCACGCCCACTCAGCGCCAGGCCGTCGGCGCCGACCACGATGTCGCTTACGGCAGCCGGTGGCGTGGTGTCGGGTGCGGTGAATTCCAGCGGTATCGAGCTGTTGCCAGCAGCATCGACCAAGCGCACATCCAGGGCCTCGCCATTGGCCTGGGCAGGTGACAAGGACAGGCTGAACGCCCCGTCCGCACCGACCACGCCGCTGCCGATAAGGGTGCCAGCCGCGTCGCGCACCTGCACGGTGGCGCCGGGCTCGCCGCGGCCATTGAAAGTGACCCCACCAAGCAGGGCCAATTCGGTTGGCGGCGCAGGTGGCTGCAGGTCGGGTGAGGTGACCGAGCCGGGGGGCGACTGGTTGCCGGCAGCATCGGTCAGGGTCACTTGCAGGGCACTGCCGTCGTTCACCGGCGGGTCCAGGGTGATGGTGAAGCTGCCGTCGGCACCTACGCTGCCGGTGGCCAGGATATTCCCGGCCGCATCACGGACTTGCACGCTGGCGCCAGGTTCGCCACGCCCGCTCAGCTGGCTACCGGCCAGCGCTATGGCCAGGTCGGTCGGCGCTGCTGGTGGCGTGGTATCGACCCCATCGAGGTCCGGCGCGGTCACCGCGCTGGTGGCTGAGGTGTTGCCCGCCGCATCGGTGGCGGTGGCTTGCAGCACTTCACCGTCGGTTTGTGGTGGGGCCAGCTCGATGCTGAACACCCCGGTCGGGCCGACCACGGCGCTGCCCAGCTCGGTACCATCGGCAGCCACGATGCGCACGGTGCTGCCGGGTTCGGCGCGGCCGGTGATCACGCTGCCGTCGGCACTGACGGCCAGTTCGGCAGGTGCCGCGGGTGCCGTGATATCGGGCGCGGTGATCTGGGTGGGCACGGAGGACACGCCCTCGGCATCGAGGGCCAGTACGTTCAGCAGTTCGCCGTTGGCCTGGGCAGGGGTGAGCTCGATGCTGAAGCTGCCGTCGGCGTTGGCTACGGCGCTGCCAATCAGCGTGCCGCTGGCATCGCGTACTTCCACTCGGCTGCCGGCAGGGGCGCTGCCCGTGAGGGTAGTGCCATCGGCATCGATGGCCAGCCCGCTGGGGCTGGCCGGGGCAGTGGTGAGCGGTACATCGTACTCGACGGCCACCGAAGCATTGCCGCTGGGGTCCACTTGCAGCAGGGTCAGCTGGTCGCCGGGTTGCACGGCCGGGTCGAGGTCGATCAGGAAGGTGCCGTTGGCCGTGACCACGCCACGACCCAGCAGGTTGCCGTCGGCATCCCGCACTTCCACAGAAGCCCCGGCTTCACCATGGCCACTGAGGCGGGTGCCGCCCGCACCGACCAGGATATCGCTGACGGCATCCGGCGCAGTAATGTCCGGGGCGTTGAATTGCAGGGGCGTCGAGCTGTTGCCGGCGGCGTCGACCAGGCGTACGTCAAGCGCTTCACCGTTGGCCTGGGCAGGGGACAGGCTGAGGCTGAACGTTCCGTCCTGGTTGACCACCGCCGAGCCGAGCAGGTTACCGGCAGCGTCGCGCACCTGTACGGTGGCCCCCGGTTCGCCGCGGCCGGTGAAGGTCACGCCGTCCGCCAGTGCCAGGTCGGTGGGCTGTGCCGGTGGCAGCAGGTCGGGCGACGTCACTGCGCCTGGCTGCGACACGTTGCCGGCAGCGTCGGTAAGGGTGACTTGCAGGGTGCTGCCATCCTTGACGGCCGGGTCCAGGCTAATGGCGAAGGTACCATCCGCGCCGACGGTGCCGGTCGCGATGACCGTGCCTGCGGCATCACGCACCTGCACGGTGCTGCCGGCTTCGCCACGGCCGCTGAGCTGGCTGCCGGCCAGGCCGATGGCCAGGTCGCTGGGTGCTTGCGGTGGGGTGGTGTCGCCGCCGTCGACGCTCGGCGCGGTCACCGAACTGGCGGTAGAGGTGTTGCCAGCTGCGTCGGTGGCCGTGGCTTGCAGTGTTTGGCCATCCACTTGCGCCGGGCTGAGGGTAATGCTGAATACGCCCGTGGCGCCGACCACTGCGGTGCCCAGCTGGCTGCCGTCGGCGGCGAGGATACGTACGGTGCTGCCGGGTTCGGCACGGCCAGTGAGTACCGTACCGTCCTGGCTGACCACCAGTGCGCTCGGTGCAGCCGGGGCGGTGATATCCGGGGCTGTGAACACCAAGGGTGTCGAGCTGTTGCCGGCGGCATCTACCTGGCGTATGTCCAGGGCTTCACCGTTGGCTTGTGCGGGGGAAAGCGTGAGGCTGAAAGTGCCGTCGGCGTTGACCACGCCGCTGCCAATCAGGTTACCGGCAGTATCGCGCACCTGCACGGTGGCACCCGGCTCGCCGCGACCGCTGAGGGTAACGCCATTGGCAAGGGCCAGGTCACTCGGCTGGTCAGGGGCCGTGGTGTCGGGCGTGTCGATATCTGGCGCGTTGATGCTGGCCGGCGGTGAAACATTGCCGGCGGCGTCGCTGGCACTGACCTCCAGGGCCTGACCATCGGTTTGCGCAGGTTGCAGGGTGATGCTGAACTGGCCGTCGGCGCCGGCTACGGCAGTGCCCAGCACTGCGCCGTCGGCCCCGCGTACGGTTACCGTCGAGCCGGCTTCGGCGCGGCCGGTCAGGCGCAGGCCATCGGGCGATACCAACAGGTCGATGGGCGTGGCCGGTGGGGTGGTGTCCGGGTCGGCGCCACCCCCGCCACCGCCACCCCCGCTGCCGGCCGCCGCCGCCGCACCGCCGGCACCGAGCAGGCTGAGCCCGGCAATCGCCCAGGTGGGCATGGCGCTGCCAGCGGTACCCAGGCCTGCAACCAGCTCATCCAGGGAGTTTCCGTCTTCGAAGGTGAAGCCCTCGAATGCCGCCGCATTGTACTGGGCGTGCCACAGGGTGCCGTCCTCGCCAACGAAGACAATGTCGCTGCCGACACCGGCCTGGTCCACTGCGAAGAAATTGCCGATGGTGATTTTTTCCCCGGACTTCAGGGTGAGGACCAAGTCCTGCCCGCGCTGGGTGACGGTGGCCAGCTGATCGGGAGCCACGGGCATCTGCACGACGCCTGGCCCTTTGAGATTGATATTGCCCCAGGCGCTCTGAGTGGCGACTTCAGTTTGCTTATCGGCGACGACGATGTTGTCCATGGATGCTCCCTGCTGGTGTCCGGATCCCCCAGCCCGTTATCGGGCTACAACCGCAGTAACAGGACCCGTGCAGGGGTGTTACGCACAGCCTCGACCAGGCAGCCGAGAGTGGGGTGGTTAGGGAGATATAGCAGCCAGGCGGGAAGCAACCAGATGGCTTTCTGGGTTAATCCTTTTGTAGATAAACCTCAGCGAAGCCCCAGCCGACGGGCCAATCGGCTGAGGTTGGCACGGTCCAGACCCAGCTCGCGCGCCGCTGCCGCCCAGTTGTCCTGATGCCGTTGCAGGCACGCTTCGATCACCTGGCGCTGGTAGCTGTCGACGGCCTCGCGCAGGCCACCCTCGGGCAGGTTGGCTACCGACAGCGGCGGGGCAGGGAGGGGCGTGGCTGCGGCCGCCGGTGCCGTTGTACGCACGTCCAGGTCGCTGGCCTCAAGGGTCAGGATACGTGGCCGGTCGGGGTGTTGGCCCAGCGCCTTGAGCGCTGAACGGCCGATCAGGTGTTCCAGTTCGCGCACGTTGCCAGGCCAGGCATACGCCAGCAGCGCGGCCTGGGCCTCACTGCTCAGGCGCAGGCTGTTCAGGCCCAGGCGCGAACGGTTCTGTTCGAGGAAGTAGCCGGCCAATAGCAGCACATCACGCCCACGTTCGCGCAGTGGCGGTACCTGCAGCGGGTACACGCTGAGGCGGTGATAGAAGTCGGCGCGGAAGTTGCCGTTGCGCACTTCGGCCGCCAGGTCACGGTTGGTGGCGGCGATCAGGCGCACGTCCACGCGGTGCTCGCGGTCCGACCCCAGGCGTTGCAACTGACCGCTTTGCAAAACGCGCAGCAGCTTGGCCTGCACGGTCAGCGGCAGTTCGCCGACTTCGTCGAGGAACAGCGTTCCGCCGTTGGCCAGTTCGAACTTGCCGCGGCGCTCGCCGTGCGCGCCGGTGAAGGCCCCGCGCACATGGCCGAACAGCTCACTTTCCACCAGGGTGTCCGGCAGGGCTGCGCAATTGAGGCTGACCAGCGGCTGGTTGGCGCGGCTACTGGCCTGGTGCAGGGCTTGCGCCACCAACTCCTTGCCAACACCGGTTTCGCCGGTGATCAGTACCGTCAGGTCGCTGCCACCGACCAGGCGGATCTCTTCCACCAGGCGTTTGTGGGCCGGGCTTTGGCCGATCAGCTCCTGGTGCTGGCCACTGGCCTGGCGGTAGATTTCGGCGCGGTGGTGTTCGTCTTCGGCACGCAGGGCCAGGTGGTGGATACGCTCGGCCACGGTTACGGTCGCGGCGGCCAGGCTGGCGAAAGCTTGCAGGGCGTCCAGCTCCAGGCTCTGGAACTGCCCCGGGGTCAGCGCATCGAGGGTGACCAGGCCCCATGGGCGCTCATCGACCATCAGCGGGCAGCCCATGCAGTCGTGAACTTCGAGCGAGGCCGCGACGGCGGTCACCAGGCCATCGTAGGGGTCGGGCAGCTCGGAATCGCTGGCGAAGCGGGTGGGCTCGGGGCGGCTGAGCAGGATCTGGAAGCGCGGGTGTTCGCTCACCCGGAACCGCCGGCCGAGGGTATCGGGGCTCAGCCCGTCCACGGCCAGCGGTACCAGCCATTCGCCGTCCAGGCGCAGCAGCGCGGCGGCATCGCATGGCAGCAGGCTGCGCATGGCCTGCAACAGGCGGCGGTAGCGCTCCTGGTCGGGCAGTTCGCGGGACAGGTCACTGACCAGTGGCAGCAACGTGGTGAGCAAAGGCTTTGTGGTCATATGGACTCCAGTAGGTCGTTATGACTATACCGCCCGCTGGGTCTTTTTGACATGGTAAGTCTCAACTGATTGATTTAGTTGGAAATTTGAGTTGGCACGATTGGTGTAATGACTTAGGCATCATTTGAAGCCCTAGGCCCAGGAGTCACCGCAATGCTCAATGCCGACCAACGTGCGATCATCAAGGCCACTGTTCCACTGCTGGAAAGCGGCGGGGAAGCGCTGACCACTCACTTTTACAAGATGATGCTCAGCGAGTACCCCGAAGTGCGTCCGCTGTTCAACCAGGCCCACCAGGCCAGTGGCGACCAGCCGCGCGCGCTGGCCAACGGCGTGCTGATGTATGCCCGCCACATCGACCAGCTGGAGCAACTGGGCGGCCTGGTCGGGCAGATCATCAACAAGCACGTCGCCCTGCAGATTCTGCCGGAGCACTACCCTATCGTCGGCAGTTGCCTGCTGCGCGCCATCGAGGAAGTGCTGGGCAAGGACATTGCCACCCCGGCGGTGATCGAGGCTTGGGGGGCTGCCTATGGTCAGTTGGCCGACATCCTGATCGGTGCCGAAGAAAACCTTTACCAGCAAAAGGAAGCGGCCGAGGGTGGCTGGCGCGGGACCCGCGAGTTCCGCCTGGTGCGCCGCGAACAGGAAAGCAGCGAAATCGTTTCGTTCTACTTCGCCCCTGTAGACGGCAAACCGGTGCTCATGGCCGAGCCCGGGCAGTACATTGGCCTGAAACTGAACATCGACGGTGCCGAACAGCGCCGCAACTATTCGCTGTCGGCGTTGTGCGACGGCAAGGAGTACCGCATCAGCGTCAAGCGCGAGGCGGGCGGCAAGGTGTCCAACTACCTGCATGACCAGTTGCAGGTTGGCGATACCCTGCAACTGTTCCCGCCAGCAGGTGACTTCACCCTGGCAGCCAGTGCCAAGCCGCTGGTACTGATCAGTGGCGGTGTGGGCATTACCCCGACGCTGGCGATGCTGCAGGCCGCCCTGCACACCGGGCGTCAGGTGCATTTCATTCACTGCGCACGCAATGGTGCGGTGCATGCCTTCCGCGACTGGATCGATGGCCTGGCGGCGCGCCACCCGCAGCTCAAGCGCTTCTACTGCTATGCCGAGGCGGATGGTGGTGCGGCCGATGCCGTGGGCGTGCTGAGCGAAGACCTGCTGGCCGAGTGGCTGCCGCGTGAACGGGACGTGGATGCGTACTTCCTTGGGCCGAAGGGCTTCATGGCGGCGGTCAAGCGCCAGCTCAAGGGCCTGGGCGTGCCGGAACAGCAGAGCCGCTACGAGTTCTTCGGGCCGGCAGCGGCGCTGGAGTGAGGTAGTGGCCGTACCGGCCCTATCGCCGGCAAGCCGGCTCCCACGGGGACTGAGCAGGTTTTGGGGCTTGTAATGTTCCCTGTGGGAGCCGGCTTGCCGGCGATAGGGCCGGCCCAGGCTTATGCATTTCCAGCGGCATGCCACGCATCACACCTTTCTGCCTATATATAAAGGAAAGATGAAAGCACCAGCGCCGCTTTCATTCTTAATCATCCTTTAATCACGGTATCCTTCACTCCCGGGTGTCGAGGGGCTTGCCCCTGCGCGGCGCCCGGGCAGTGGTTTTTTGCCGCCCGCCGTTGAACCGACCTCGTTCTGGCCGGTCTCAGCCACACCGGATAGCCCTGCGCAGTGCTATCACGCCGCTTCCTCGGCACGCTCACAGGCCCCGCTCAGCGTGTAGACTTGCGCCAGGGCAGGCGGACCACGCTGCCACTTTCCATCGAAGGAACCGGTAATGAACGAACAAACATCGCGCCTGAATCGGGAACGGCGCTTTCTGGTGCTGCTGGGCCTGATCTGCATTTCGCTGATCGGCGGCGCGCTCTACATGCAGGTGGTACTGGGCGAGGCGCCGTGCCCGTTGTGCATCCTGCAGCGCTACGCACTGCTGTTCATTGCTGTGTTCGCGTTCATCGCGGCGGCCATGCCCGGGCGCCGTAGCCTGACGTTCTTCGAGGCCCTGGTCGTGCTCAGTGCCATTGGCGGAATGATTGCGGCTGGCAACCATGTGTATATACTCGCCAACCCGATGGTCAGTTGTGGTATCGATACGCTCCAGCCGATCGTCGATGACCTGCCGCTGGCCAAGCTGTGGCCCTTGGCATTCCAGGTCGACGGCTTCTGCAGCACGCCATACCCGCCGATCCTCGGTTTGTCGCTGGCGCAATGGGCGCTGGTAGCCTTCGTTCTGACCGCTGTGCTGGTGCCGCTCGGCATCTACCGAAACCGCCGCCAGGCTTAGACAAAAGTCCCGATTTGCGTGGGGTCTTTTACAGCCCGCGAGAACAGGGAAAAGTTGCCGCCCGCTTGATCTGGATCAATCTCAAAGCCTTGCAGCATGCGGCTTTGAGGCCTGGCAAGCGGGGTGCGACAAACTGTCGCGAAGTTGAATAATCAGTCGCCATTGTTGCAGATTCTGTAAAAGACTGTTGCTCAATAAGTCATAGTCAAGGGTTGGCGACCTAACTACAATCGCCCCCAATTCCCGTTCGGCACTGCTTGCGAGTCGCAGGATTGAAGGAAGCCCCAGCGCTTCTTTTTGCTGACTTCGTCAAGTTTCGCCCAACGGCGATACCGGGCGGACCCCCCTCCGCGTTTTCCCGCACCAAATGGACTTGGTCTGAAGTACAGGCCTGTTGCCTACGAAACCAAAAGCACCGCTAACCCGCTTGAGCCAAGGTCCTGCAGTCAGACCCAGGCAGGAGCGAGTACGGGCGCGACATGCCTCACTTGGCAGGACGAAGTGTTGGCTACCAAAACACAAATTGCATTGAAGCAAGCTGATCTAGAGGTCGTGAGATGAGTAAAAAGCGTTACCCCAGACTGTTTGGCATATTGCCCTTTTTAGGCATGCTTTTACTCAGTGGGTGCAACTGGACCCTGCTCGACCCGAAGGGCCAGGTCGGCATTGAGCAAAAGAACCTGATCCTGATCGCTACCGGGCTTATGCTGCTGGTGGTGGTGCCCGTCATCATCATGACCCTGGCGTTCGCCTGGAAGTACCGTGCTTCCAACAAGGCTGCCACCTACACCCCTGACTGGTCGCACTCGACCAAGATCGAGGCCGCGGTGTGGATCATCCCGATCCTGATCATCATCGCCCTGGGTTACGTCACCTACAAGTCCACCCACAAGCTGGATCCGTACCGTCCGCTGGACTCCGACGTCAAGCCGGTACAGATCGACGTGGTCGCGCTGGACTGGAAGTGGCTGTTCATCTACCCGGAGCAGGGCATTGCCACGGTCAACAAGATCGTCTTCCCGGCTAACACCCCGGTCAACTTCCGCGTCACCTCCGACGCCGTGATGAACTCGTTCTTCATCCCGGGCCTGGGCGGCCAGATCTACGCCATGGCCGGCATGACCACCAAGCTGCACCTGATCGCCAACGAAAACGGCGAATTCGACGGTATCAGCGCCAACTACAGCGGTGCTGGCTTCACCGGCATGAAATTCAAGGCTACTGCCACTTCCCAGGAAGACTTCGACAAGTGGGTCGCCGAGGTCAAGCAGTCGCCGAAGAAGCTGGACAAGGCCGAATACGAAGCCTTGGCCAAACCAAGCGAAAACAACCCAGTCGCGCTGTATAGCGAGGCATCGCCAGAGCAGTTCCAGCTGATCGTAGACAAGTACGAAGGCATGAACCGCGGCCGTAGCCACGAAGAAGCTGGCAGCAAAGATCTGGCCACAACCAAGGGTGTGGAATCGAGTATGCAACCAGCTGCCGGTGCAGAGGAGTAAGAGATGTTCGGTAAATTAAGCCTGGAGGCGATACCCTATCACGAGCCGATAGTCATGGTGACGCTTGCCATGATCGCGCTCGGCGGTATCGCTGTCGTCGGTCTTATCACCTATTTCCGCAAGTGGACCTACTTGTGGAGCGAGTGGCTGACTACTGTCGACCACAAAAAGATCGGCGTGATGTACATCATCGTCGCGATGGTCATGCTGCTGCGCGGTTTTGCCGACGCCATCATGATGCGTACCCAGCTGGCTGCCGCAACCGGTGGCTCCGAAGGCTACCTGCCGCCTGAACACTATGACCAGATCTTCACCGCCCACGGTGTGATCATGATCATCTTCATGGCGATGCCGTTCTTCACCGGCCTGATGAACCTGGCGGTTCCTCTGCAGATCGGTGCACGTGACGTTGCCTTCCCGTTCCTGAACTCCCTGAGCTTCTACCTGCTGCTGGCAGGCGTGCTGCTGGTCAACATTTCGCTGGGCGTTGGTGAATTCGCCAAGACCGGCTGGGTTGCCTATCCGCCGCTCGCAGGCATCCAGTACAGCCCTGGGGTAGGTGTCGATTACTATATCTGGGCGCTACAGCTATCCGGATTGGGTACGACGCTTACCGGCGTGAACTTCCTCGTCACCGTGATGAAGATGCGCGCACCTGGCATGAAGCTGATGGACATGCCGATCTTCACCTGGACCTGCACCTGGGCCAACGTCCTGATCGTTGCATCGTTCCCGATCCTGACTGCTGCACTCGCGCTGCTGACTGTTGACCGTTATCTGGACTTCCACATTTTCACCAACGAGCTTGGTGGGAACCCGATGATGTACGTCAACCTGTTCTGGGCGTGGGGTCACCCTGAGGTTTACATCCTGATCCTGCCGGCCTTCGGCGTGTTCTCGGAAGTGACTTCGACGTTCTCTGGCAAACGCCTGTTCGGCCACCACTCGATGATCTACGCATCGGGCGCGATCGCCATCCTTGGCTTTGCGGTATGGCTGCACCACTTCTTCACCATGGGTGCCGGCGCCAGCGTCAACACCTTCTTCGGCCTGGCGACGATGCTGATCTCCATCCCGACCGGTGTGAAGCTGTTCAACTGGCTGTTCACCATGTACCAGGGCCGCGTGCGCTTCACCCCGCCGATGCTCTGGACCCTGGGCTTCATGGTCACCTTCTCCATCGGTGGCATGACCGGCGTACTGCTGGCCGTTCCAGGTGCTGACTTCGTTCTGCACAACAGCCTGTTCGTTATTGCGCACTTCCACAACGTGATCATCGGTGGCGCGGTATTCGGCTACATCGCCGGCTTCGCCTTCTGGTTCCCGAAAGCCTTCGGCTTCACCCTGAACGAGAAGTGGGGCAAAGCTGCCTTCTGGTTCTGGCTGTCGGGCTTCTACGTTGCGTTCATGCCGCTGTACGCCCTGGGCTTCATGGGCATGACCCGTCGTCTGAACCACTCCGACAACCCACTGTGGGAACCCTACCTGTACGTAGCCGTTGTCGGCGCCGTGCTGATCCTGTTCGGTATCGCTTGCCAGCTGATCCAGCTGTACGTTTCGGTCCGCGACCGCAACCAGAACCTGGACGTGACCGGCGACCCATGGGGCGGCCGTACCCTGGAATGGTCGACTTCTTCGCCACCTCCGTTCTACAACTTCGCTCACATGCCTGAGAAAGTTGGCCTGGACTGCTGGCACGAAGCCAAGGAAGAAGGCGTTGCGTACAAGGTTCCGGCCAAGTACGAAGCCATCCACATGCCGAGCAACACTGCTACCGGTCTGTTCATGGGCCTGTTCCTGACCGTCTTCGGCTTCGCTTTCATCTGGCACATCTGGTGGCTGGTGGGCGCGAGCCTGGTTGCAACCATCGCGGTCTTCGTTCGCCACGCTGCACGTGACGACCAGGGCTACATGGTTCCGGCCGAAGAAGTGGCGCGCATCGAAGGCGAGCGTATGAAAGCGCTGGCCAATGCAGGTGCTCTGCCTGCCGGCGCACGTGTCGAATCGTTTGAGCGGGTGTAATCAATGTCCAGTCAAGTAATGCACGGCGGCGCAGCTCATGGTCACGACCATGGGCATGACGACCACCACCACGACTCGGGCCAGATGACCGTACTGGGTTTCTGGCTGTACCTGATGACCGACTGCATCCTGTTTGCGTCGCTCTTCGCCACCTACGCGGTGCTGTCCGGCAGTTTTGCCGGCGGCCCGTCGGGTCACGACATCTTCCAGCTCGACTTCGTAGCTGTTGAAACGCTGTTCCTGCTGCTGTCCTCGATCACCTTCGGCTTCGCCATGCTGAAGATGTTCGATGGCAAGAAAGCAGGTGTGCTGGGCTGGTTGGCTGTGACCTTCCTGTTCGGTGCAGGCTTCATCGCGATGGAAATCTATGAATTCCATCACCTGATCGGCGAGGGCTTCGGCCCGCAGCGCAGTGGCTTCCTGTCGGGCTTCTTTGCCCTGGTAGGTACCCACGGCCTGCACGTGACTGCTGGTCTGATCTGGATGGCAATCATGATGTACCAGATCAACAAGCACGGCATCACGCCGACCGCCAAGACCCGCATGAGCTGCCTGAGCCTGTTCTGGCACTTCCTGGACGTGGTCTGGATCTGCGTATTTACCGTCGTTTACCTGCTGGGGGTTCTGTAATGGCTAACGCACACGACACTCATCACGAAGGTAATCACGGCAGCGTCAAGTCGTACATGATCGGTTTCGTACTGTCGATCATCCTGACCGCGATCCCGTTCGGCCTGGCCATGACCGCCAGCCTGCCGAAGAACCTGACCGTTCTGATCATCGTTGCCATGGCCGTGATCCAGGTGGTTGTGCACCTGGTGTACTTCCTGCACATGGACCGCTCGAAAGAGCAACGCAACAACGTATCGACGTTCCTGTTCACCACGCTGGTGATCGCACTGCTGGTCGGCCTGTCGCTGTGGATCATGTTCAGCATCCACTTCGAAATGCTGGCCAAGTGAGGTAAGACTGCATGTCCGTTAAGCACTTTATCCAAATCACCAAACCGGGGATCATTTTCGGTAACGTGCTTTCCGTGGCAGGCGGTTTCTTCCTTGCCTCGAAGGGCCATGTGGATTTCGCCCTGTTCCTGGCGGCGGTGATCGGTACTTCGCTGGTGGTGGCGTCCGGGTGCGTGTTCAACAACTGCATCGACCGTGACATCGACCACAAGATGGAGCGCACCAAGAACCGCGTGATGGTTCAGGGCGGCATGTCGCTGCCCCTCGCGCTGATCTACGCCACCCTGCTTGGGGTGGCGGGTTTCAGCCTGCTGTATGTCCAGGCCAACCCGCTGTCGGCGTTCTGCGCAGCAGTAGGGTTCGTCGTCTACGTCGGCTTCTACAGCCTGTGGCTGAAGCGCAAGTCGGTGCACGGCACCTTGGTCGGCAGCCTGTCGGGTGCCATGCCCCCGGTGATCGGTTACTGCGCCGTGAGCAACAGCTTCGACCTGGCTGCGGTAACCCTGCTGGTGATGTTCAGCCTGTGGCAAATGCCGCACAGCTTTGCCATTGCCATCTTCCGCTTCAAGGATTACAGCGCTGCCAACATTCCGGTGCTACCGGTGGCGCGCGGCATTCTGGCGGCGAAGAAGCAGATCGTGCTGTACGTACTGGCTTTCGTGCTCGCTACCTTGATGCTCACCCTCGGCGGTTACGCCGGCCTCGGCTACCTGGCCGTGGCAGCTGCCATGGGCCTGTACTGGCTGTACATGGCCTGGGGTGGCTACAAGGCCGAGGACGACAGCAAGTGGGCGCGCAAGGTGTTCGGCTTCTCCATCCTCACCGTCACTGCCCTGAGCGTGATGATGGGTGTGGACAGCCAAACTGCTGCGGACGTGCTGATGACATACGCACGCTGAAATAGCTGCCTGTTTCACGAAAACCCTGGCCATGTGCCGGGGTTTTTTTATGGGTGTTTTTCCTGTTCCGGCCTTTTCGCGGGCTTGCCCGCTCCCACAGGTACGGCGCAGGTCCCAGGGGCTGCGGGTAACCCTGTGGGAGCGGGCGAGCCCGCGAAGAGGCCAGCGCAGGAAAACATAAATCCTGTATTTTCAAAAAATACTTCTGAAAAAATCTAGAAAAACAGGATTTTGTCCTTTACAGGTATCCTGTCTCGGCACTATCTTCTGATCCAGGCCGCCATATCGGCCAGCGTCGCTCGGACGGTTCCGGGCGCTTACGTTCTCAGAGGAAACCATGGCCAACCCAGGTTCGCCGCGCCGCTTTGCGCGCATCGATCGTCTCCCCCCTTACGTCTTCAACATCACTGCCGAGCTCAAGATGGCTGCCCGCCGCCGTGGCGAGGACATCATCGACCTGAGCATGGGTAACCCCGATGGCGCCACGCCGCCGCACATTGTCGAGAAGCTGGTGCAGGTTGCCCAGCGTGAAGACACCCACGGCTATTCCACCTCGCGCGGTATTCCGCGCCTGCGCCGGGCCATCGCCAACTGGTACAAGGAACGCTACGAAGTCGACATCGACCCGGAGAGCGAAGCCATTGTCACCATCGGTTCGAAGGAAGGCCTGGCGCACCTGATGCTCGCCACCCTCGACCAGGGCGACACCGTGCTGGTGCCCAACCCCAGCTACCCGATCCACATCTACGGCGCGGTGATCGCCGGCGCCCAGGTGCGCTCCGTGCCGCTGGTGCCGGGGGTGGACTTCTTCAACGAGCTTGAGCGCGCCATTCGCGAGTCGATACCCAAGCCGAAGATGATGATCCTTGGCTTCCCGTCCAACCCCACCGCGCAGTGCGTAGAGCTGGACTTCTTCGAGCGTGTGGTGGCACTGGCCAAGCAGTATGGTGTGCTGGTGGTGCATGACCTGGCCTATGCCGACATCGTCTATGACGGCTGGAAAGCCCCGTCGATCATGCAGGTGCCGGGCGCCAAGGACATTGCGGTGGAGTTCTTCACCCTGTCCAAAAGCTACAACATGGCGGGTTGGCGCATTGGCTTCATGGTCGGCAACCCCGAGCTGGTCAATGCGCTGGCGCGGATCAAGAGCTACCACGACTACGGCACCTTCACCCCGCTGCAGGTGGCGGCCATCGCTGCCCTGGAAGGCGACCAGCAGTGCGTGCGCGACATTGCCGAGCAGTACCGCCAGCGCCGCAACCTGCTGGTCAAAGGCCTGCACGAGCTGGGCTGGATGGTCGAGAACCCCAAGGCGTCGATGTACGTATGGGCGAAGATTCCGCCAGCGTATGCGCACCTGGGGTCGCTGGAGTTTTCCAAGAAGCTGCTGGCCGAGGCCAAGGTATGCGTGTCGCCGGGCATCGGTTTTGGTGATTACGGCGATGATCATGTGCGCTTTGCCCTGATCGAGAACCAGGACCGCATTCGCCAGGCCATCCGCGGCATCCGGCAGATGTTCCGGGCTGACGGGCTGGCCCGCAAGTAAGGCCATCGCCACCCAAGGCCGCTCCCACAGGGACCACGCAGCATCCGAAAGCTGCGCTGTACCGGTAGGAGCGGCCTTGTGTCGCGAAAGGGCTGCAAAGCAGCCCCAGGATCTTCAGCCGGGCGAGCTTTCCGCCTGCATTCCAAGCCTCAGCCAACCTACCTTCGGCACTCATTTCTCACCGAAGGGATCCCCCATGAGTGTCTTCACCGCCTATTTCTGCGGCACCGGCTCGCACCGCTTCGACCACGCCAACCCCAACTTCTGGAACGGCGAGCTGGTTTCGACCCTGGCCAGCAACGAGCAGGGCCACGAGTTCGCCCATTGGATTGCTGTGGATGGTCCAGGCAGCGGCAACCTTCAGGATGACAACCTGTTCGTGGAACCTGGTGGCTATTACAACTGGACCGGGCAGCTGTTTGGCCGCGGCTGGGAAGAAAACGTCAACCACGTGCTGCAGGTGATCAAAGGCGAAAGCAACTGGCAGCGCAACGAACTGAGCAAGGAAGAATACGAGCGGCTGAAGCAAGCCGGGGTGCCGATACCGGATGCCGGGTCTGCGGCCTCATGGTTCTGGCGCAACTACAGCTACGGCGCCCGCCACCCCACACCGCAGCAATTGCAGGAGGGCATCATCAGCATGTTCCGCAAGCCGCGCCTGCCGACCCAGGTCAACCTGGTGGGCTGGAGCAGGGGAGGGATCAGTTGCCACATGCTGGCCAATGCCATGGCACAAGACCCTGTACTGCGCGACATACCGGTGAACATCTTTGCCATCGACCCGGTACCGGGCGTTGGCAATGTGCAGCAGCAGCGGGTCAGCCTGACCGGCAACGTGAAGGAGTACGTGGGGTTCTATTCACGGGATGAGCGTTCCAAAGGGTTTGCCTGCGTGGTTCCTGCCGTGGCGAGCACTACACGCATCTGCATCTATCCAATGCCTGGCCGGCACGCCACGCTGGTAGGCAACGCATCGCTTGACGGCGCGGGCGCGGGCAAGGTGTTGGCTGAGCCGGGGTTGATCGTTCGCCACTTTGCCGAAGTCTGCCTGGCCCGCTGGGGTGTGCAGTTGGGCAAGCGCCTGGCGTTGACCGACAGCCAGCTGATGCAGTATCACCAGCAAATGGCGGCGGCAGACGACCAGTACCAGGCCATGCGAAAGGCGTCCTATACCGTGATCACCGAGGGTGAGAAGGACGACCGCCTGGTGCACTGTGGCCAAGCGCCCATGCGCTTCAGCGAGGTGCAGGGTGCAGCCTACGAACCCAGCACGGGCCTGGCCTTGCAGCGCTGGGACGCCGACACCTACAAAGCCATCTGCTAGCGTTGCCAGGCGGCCGGATCAGCGGCAATTTTTTTTGCATTGCCCCTCTATCCAGCCGCCCCTGCTTGGACTGAGAATGGCGCCGCGGGCCAGACCCGATAACAACAACCTTCCCTCCGTGCCATCATGTCCGAATACAACCCTTGCCTTGACTGCGGCGCCTGCTGCGGGTACTTCCGTGTGTCTTTCTTCTGGGGCGAATGCCAGTCTGCCGGGGGCGTTGTCCCGGATGACCTGGTGGTGCAGGTCAACCCTACCCGTGTGGCCATGATCGGCACCGATGCCAAGCCGTGCCGCTGTATCGCCCTTCAGGGCGAGGTCGGCAAAGAGGTGGCCTGTACCATTTATGCCAACCGCTCCAGCCCCTGCCGTGAGTTCGAGGCGTCGTGGGAGGGTGGGGTGCATAACCCCAGCTGTGACGCCGCCCGAGCAGCATATGGCCTGCCACCGCTGACACCGCCTGGGGCCAACGAGCCGCATTGGCCGGATGACGGGGCCGAGGTGGCCTGAAATTTCTCTGGGCACAACGCGAATGATGCTGCCACCCAAAGTTGAGAAAAGTATTCAGGCAGCTGTTCCATTCGAGCCCTACGACTGATTTGATTTTTTCGTCGGATTTCATGAATTGACTCCTCGGACAGTCGTTCGCCGAATCGATGTGGCTAGGGTCGGTACCGGTATGGCTGGTGGATTTACCTGTGGCAAGGGCACGTTTTCGTATTCGGTCAGAAGTAGGGCAGTTCGGGTTTCAGCCAATCGTTCAGCTTCATTCAAAAATGATAATTCAAGTGCCCGGTTGTCCGCGCTGTGAGCAACTAGATACGATCGCTGCTGCTGATTCAAATCGGCGACAGCACTATAAATTTGTCGATGGATCGCATCGTTTGTACTGTTTATCGCCGCCCTGGCTTTTTCCGCAAATGTTGCCAAGTCTTGAGCCGCTTGTGCGTCTCGTCTCGCGTTCGCATCGGCAAGTCTAGCTTGACGCTTAAGTAATGCTTCACGCTGACGTAACCTCGAAGATTCTCGGAGAGTGGGATTACCTCCGTGGCGACGTTGTAAGGAATTTGCCGGACCAAATGGGGTGCGAGTTTTTCCGCTTGGGTCCGAAAAGTTAATTGGGTCGCCGATGCAATAGCAATAGCTATTGATCCCGCCCAGCGAAAATGGACTTTCTGCGTCCGGCGTGTTGAATCTCATCAATCGACTGTTGTAGGGGCGATGACCATTCCCAAGTAGATAAAGCTGAGACAGCGTGTCTTGAAATTCACCATTGTAGGCAAGGGTCGGAGTCGTTGAATCAGAGACAGTGTGCAGGCCGTAGGCTGTGTACGTCATTTCTGTCTGGTTGCTACGCCGTTTCATTTGTAGGTGGGCGTTCTCGTCGAACAACTGGGTCATCACGATCAATGGCTCCGCCGTTAGAAAACCGAGTTCAACACTGTCTCAGTTTGTGGGCAGTCACAACTGGCATTTTTGTCAGGCCCTGCTGGCATGGTGGGAGCGGGCATGCCCGCGAAAGGATCACCAGCTGTAAGAAGATTCTGAACTTGAAACCAAATGCTTCAGGTTGCCAGGGATTAGGAATTATCCTACGAGCTCAGTCGGATGCCGTCTGATAGGCAAGTAGGAACCTCAGAGATAACGTTCCAGCGTCGCCACAAATGGCGATCGGGTGTGAGAAGCCCGGTGTTTCGAGATGGCTTGCCAGTTATGGCAGCCGTGCGCGTGCAGACTTCGGTCTGGCCGTGAAACCTCGGACACGGTCTTCTCACCTCGCGTACGGCTGCCACCTTATCTGTGAGAAGGATGCGAGTGGTTGCCTCTGAAAATATTTCCGAGATGACTATGAAAAGACTTGTACCTGATACACCCATTACTGACGTTACCTACCAAGCCGCCAAGTCCCAGGCCACCCAGGTCATGGACCACCTCTCCGGCACCATTCTCCAATACCTCGACGCCGAAGCCCCAGCCGTGCGCTCCAGCCTGCTGGAAGCGATGTCAGCCCAAACCGACCTGTTACAAGCCTGCTGGCCCACATGAAAGAGCAGGAGGCCAAGGCATGAGCGACCACCTCAAGTCCCGCACCACTGCAGGCGTGGAGAAATTTCTTGAGCTGTATCGGGTAGAGCCGGGTGTGCCGCTCGACCTGGCATTCGATGAATTGTCGGTGCTGATCGGCTGCATCAAGCACCTGAACGAAGAGGCCGAGATGGAGGGCGACAAGATCGCCGGCAGCGCGGCGCGGATTCTCAGTGCCATGGCCAAGGCGCTGATCAATGATATGGAAGTGGGGTTGAATCGCGGCGCCTGAGCGATTTTTGGGGCCGCTCTGCGGCCCATCGCCGGGAAGCCAGCCCACGGGGGGCGCATCAGGGCTGACAGGTGTTTGCCACAAGGTATGCAGCGCCTGTTAGAGCGAGCGCCGCCCGCGCGGCGCATCGCGAGCTGCGCTCGCTCCTACGTTTGTTTCGGGCCAATTATTCCTGTGGGATTTGCGCGCGAACGCCTTGGTGCATGCCTCAAAATCGCGTCGTACGAACAAGGCGGCCGCG
>NZ_BLJG01000053.1 GCF_009932375.1 Pseudomonas juntendi | reverse complement strand
CTATCCTGACGCGGCGGGGCACTGCATCACCATCGGAGCAGCATGCACGAGCCTGATCTCGGCCTTCCCCATAAATAGCGATCGGCTGGGGCCGCTCGTGTAATAGATCGGAATGACTGGCATCTGTGTACTCAGCCCGAATCGCCTCACGGCATCAGCGCCGTGGATCTGTAGCTTCCAACGGTTCTGCCTGGCAATCAGATTCACCAAGTCCCAAGGCCCAGGACGATGAACCCGACCGGTGTACTGGCTGTATTTCGGCCGCATGTAGATGCCACGATACACACGCTCAAGCTCGCCACGGCGAACAAGTTGGGCGACTGCCTTGGAGATGGCCGAGCTCGAACCAAGCTCTGCAAGACACCTGATGCTGAAAGGCCTCCCCTTGCGCAGATGCTTCAGCCGCTGCGCGACGAGGTGAGACACCGGCAGTTCAAAATCTGGGAGGGACATCGCTATCGAGTCGACTCCAGCGACGAGCAGAGCAGCGGCTGGTGGAAGGCGATCACCCGCCGTCGGTATTCATCTTCAAGCGCTTCGTTTACCAGACATTCCTCAAGGCGCCCCAGCGAGAAAATCTGGTCGGCAGATGGATAGTGCCTGAGCAGGCTTTTCGCATAGCTGCGGATATCCTGCGGTAGCCCCGAATGATGGGAGAGCTCACGCAGGAACTCCTCTGTTTTGACGATGGCGCGTGTTCTTTCATAAGGAAGAGTCAATCTCGTTATCTCCTGGTCATGAACTCAAAGTCCCGGATAGCTGGCTCACCATCGTCCACCATACAGCGCGTAGTTCAGCGCTGCGGCCATTGGGAGATCCCATACGGCCCAATCCTGATCAGCACCTGCGATCATGATCGCGCTCCGTCTCGGCCTCCTGTTGTTCCATCCACTTGGCCAGGCCCCACATCGTGGTTCCCAGCGCCAGCAGGAGCCAAAGAAACCATTGCGGAATTTGATATTGGGCGCTTAGCAAGAGGCCAGCACCACCGCAAAGCATAACCACGAAAAACCATCTCATCAGCGTGCGCTCCCGATTACTTAAGAGACACGGTAACTCGATGTTCCGCTGCGCTAACGCAGATGCCGCAAATTTCGTCAGCTCCCAGATTGGGAAATGAGGATGAAAAATTTATGGATTTCCGACGCAGCCGTCCTACTGCCGTAAAATCTGGCCTGGCCACTTGGGAATAGCGTGAGCATGGCTGAATGACGCGTCCTTGCTCCGCTGCTCGTAGTGGAGGGGACAGCGATGAGCACCCACAATGTTCATCGCCACTACGGGTCACCAACGTACAGGGGAGCCCCAGGAGGGACTATGGATTGCCAGCCATCTGTCTAGCGTAATGGCGATCGCTGAGGTCTTTCTTGGGGTCAGCTTTGACCCAGCGCTCAGATCTATTGCAGTTCGTGCAGGTCAGTATCTGCTTATCTGGGCTGAGGCTGTATAGGAGACTCTCGGAGCCGACTTTCACCTTCAATCCAACATCTGAGACCTCAAACCCTGGTACTTCTTGCCCGATACGGTCCATGGATTCAAATCGAAACGACCAGCGTTTAATATGGCTTTTGCGCCAGATAGTCATGATGATCAGGGGATCTTGTTTCGATGTCCTTTGATAAACCCAATCCCCTTCATATGGACCTAGTTTGGTTGCTTCTTCGTCTCGCTTGGCCTGCTCATAAATTTGCTCCTTTATCTTGAGCATTTCGGCATTCAGTGCCTCTTCATCCTTAAGGGCTTGGTCTTTCAGCATCTGCTCTACGTCATAGGGCCCTTGAGGGTCATACTTCCAAACCGCTGCGTCATTGATGCCAAGCACCTTGCAGTTGAGACAATCGACACTCTGCTCATCTACATTTCGCGTGAGGGCCAAGCGCTCGGAACTATTAACATCATCAAGGAGAAGTTTTTTATCTTTTACTGAAACATTCATCTTAACCAGCGGCTTGATGCGACCGTCACTCACATCCTCCCCAAATATCTCGGCCTCATCACCGTGAACGTTGAGAACCATTACCCTCTCGCTACCGGGTATCTTATAACGATACGCACCTGTGAAATCCTCACTGCCGCAACCAGCAAGAATAGAGCTAGCAAGAGCTAATGAAACAAACCTAGAAAAGTTCCGCATAAAATCCTTTACGGTAAATCACATAATCAATGACGTACGACTAGACTGACGACTGTGGGAAAGCTAATCAGCCGCATTGCCCTGCTATTAATCGAATCTTAATGCTGTAGTCCATATGGCGTTCAGTTTCATGTAGATCCTTTGGCTTAAAGTCTCGTCGAGAAAAATTAACAATCTCCGAATCAGTGAACCCATACTCCTGCATTCTTTCCAACGTGCACGAACAGAGCGCAGGTGAGGACCCACGAGCCTTGGAAGCAGCCTCGCATCTTTTAACAAGTTGCTGAACTCCAGTTTCGCCAGCGAAGGCTACTGATTGCAAAAAAAATGCAAATGACACATAAGCAGCTATGCCAATAATCCTCATATACTTTTAACATCCTTCTATTTAACTGCTTATTTATCGGAAATTAATCGTTTGCACTGAGTTACAGCCGATTACGAAGACGGCATGTAGGAAGGCAGCCCTGCAATTCGCTGGGGTGACGTCATGCCATGAGGTCACGTTTTACCAAATTCACAATATACTGTGAAGACCAGAGATGACGCCGCCCAGATAGTCCTCCCTTTTGGGGAGTCATCTGTGGAAGTCGGATTGGCGTTCGGAAAGGTCCTGCGCAGACGGCGTGTCGAAGCAGGATTCACCCAGGAGCAATTGGCCCATGAGGCGGAATTGCAGCGTAACTACGTCAGCCTGATGGAACGGGGCATCAACCAGCCAACGATCACCACCCTGATCAAGCTAGCTAACCCCCTGGGCTGCACCGCAGCTGAGATCGTCGACGAGGTGGAAAGACTCGTTGCAGACTAACGCTGAAAACCGGCCGCCTAAAGCGATCAACGTTGGAAATGTCAGAGAAGGCATATCTGAAGACTTTGGTTTAAGGGTAGGCGGTCTCAGGATTACAGGGCTATTGAGCCCACCGCCAGCCGCTCTATACAGGGATCTTTCGAGCCCACTGCTCGATAGCGCGCTCAACTTGTTCCTTTGGCAGGTACTCCTGCTCAAGTCGTCCTCGTTCTTGCACCAGCAGATACCGATAGAAGTCCGCTTCGTCAGCCAGCAAACCAGGTGGGGCCGACTCCTGAGCTTTGGTCGGCTCGACGACTGCGCTCACCGGTGAGTGCTGTTCAAACAGCTCTTGCTCCATCAATAGTGCTTCGACTGCTGGTTGATGGAGTCTCGCTCGCCCAAGCATCAGCAGGCCCCAGGTATCCATGTCGCCCCAGTATGCGATCTGTTTCCCGGTCAGTTGCGCAGACGCCAACCACTGCAGATCGAGCCCTGAGCCCAGTACAGCCAAGGTGTCCGGTAAGGTTTCAGGCAGCAAGTGAATGCATTGCTCATTTTCCACCACGAGCAATCGTGAACCGGGAAGTGCGGTCTCGGCCAGTTCCGCAGTAGTGAGCCTAAGCCGCTTGAAGGGCAACAGCTCAGGCTGAAGAGGAACGACCAGAACCCAGTGACTGGTTTCTTCAAAGGCGTCCAGAAAAGTTGTCAGGCCTTGCTCGGACGCCGCGCCTTCGAAGCGCTCATCGAGCAGTTTGGTCAGCAAGCTGGCGTTGCGCTCAAAAAACTTGGTGTCTACGCCGTGCTCTGCAAGCAGGCGCAGTGGACGGCCTCGGGCACAGCCTGACGACAACCGGGTGGCGAGTTGCGCCGTGGCTACGACTTCTTCAGACGGCTTCGCCAGCCACAGACTGCGTTGCGCTACCAGCAGCGCATGGAAGGTACTGTCGACCTGCTCGACCAGATACTCGAGTTGAGCGTATTCCTCGCAGATCCTCGGATCATTGGTCGCGGCAATCCATTCGGAGGGGGTGCGCAGATGCCAGCGCGTCGGCAGGGGAATGGGGTCCAGCCCAGCTCGGTAGCTGACAGGTTCCCAGTCGACCTTACCCACCTTCACGCTCCGCCAGTTCTCCACATGGCGGAGCACTGCCTGAATGTTGTCAGCGAACAGGCGTGCCGAAGGCTTGCCGATGTTGAGGCTTTGCGGCCAGCTATCGGGATTGAGCAAGCGCGCCAGGCGGACGCTGGAGCGCTGCCACTGCCTGGCCAGGTTGCGGCCGATTTCAGTGGGCGACTTCATACATGGCCTTGATGCGCTGTTGATGATGCTCATCCAACGCCTCCCAGCTCAGGGAAACCAGACTGGATTCCACGCCGCGCCGATGAACGACGACTGCCGAACGCGTATGATGGCGCAACAGGCGCATTTCCTTGTTGGGCGTGATGAAGACAGCGTGCAGGCCGAACTCCCTCAGCGCCGCTATGATCCGACCGGCAACCGCATGGGAGCTGCGCGAAAACGCCTCGTCGAGCACGATGGTGCCGAATAACGGCCGGCTGCTGCCGTCGGGACAGAGCGCATAGCTGAGGGACGCGGTCAGCACATAGGAGGCGATGATCTCCTTCTCGCCACCACTACCGCCCTGAGAACCTGTTCGGGTCTCGATGACATTCCTGCTTTCGCGATCAATCACCGATACCGCGAACTCCAGGCGGAAGCGCGGATCCAGAAGTGCCTTGGCTCCCTGATTTCTGCTGTGTTCGCAGGCGTCTTTAAGCAGCCCAACGAGCTCCTGCAATGCCTTGTAATGGCTCTCGCCTTCATCATCGATGAAACGCGCCGAGTTCAATTGGCGCTGAGCGTGTTGCAAGGTGCGAAGGCTTTCATGGATGACCTTTTTCGCGACCAAGCGCAGATAGCGTCCGGGCTGAAAGTCGACACGCTGCATCGTACTGTTCAGGTCATCCAGGCGCTCCTCAATCATCGAGACTTCATGGTCGATATAGCTGAGCAACTGGGTGACGCCGTCATCCGAGGAACGATTGAGGTATTCCAGGAAGCGCTTGAGTTTCTCGGGCAGGGCTTCCTCGGTCAGCACGCGAAGACGTTCCAGATACCTGGGTACGTCCACCAGTTCTCGCCCGACCTCCGCAAGCGCCCCGGTGTCCACCTTCAGAGCGTCGGACATACGTTTGGCTAGCTCTGTTTTCTGATCGCCGAGTTTATCGCCGAGCGCTTTGAGCTGCCCTTGCAGCTCACGCGTATGCTGGCGCTCCAGCTCGACAATATCGCCGAGGTCATCTGCCGTCAGGGTCGGGAAATGCGTTTGCGCCAGTTCACGCTGCGTATCGTTCAGCCCTTTTTCGGCACCACGATAGGCCTTACGGGTAGCGGATGCGGCCTGCTCGAACTGAGTTCTCAACTGCACGCACTGCTCGATCAGTCGTTGCAACTGTTGATCCTGAGAGTCCAGCAGCGCCTCGGCTTGATCCAGTTCGGCCTTGATCATGGCAAGGTCGGAGTCGGGGCGCGTCAGGGTGTCTAGCTGTGTACGCAGCGACTGCAGCTGACGCTCGGCGCCCGGCAGATCAATATCCTCGAATTGCAGCTCTTCGACGCGTTGCAGCAGCGAAGCTTGATTCTCCAACTGACGTACATCGCCTTGGGCAGAATCCAGGGCCAGCTTGGCAGGCGCGAGCTGTTCATTGACCTCGCGAATCTGCTCAGCCAAGAAGGCCAGACGGTCGCGGTTATCGAAGCCGGTAAGCCAGTCCTCATCCAGGCGCTTCTGGTCCTGCTTGTCGAAGAAGCGTTCTTTACCCGACATCAGCCCCTGGGCTGTCATGGCGTGAGGGGTATGACGCAATTGCTCCGTGCTTTCGACGCAGTGGCGGTCATTGTCCGCCAGTAGTGCCTTTACAGCTTCTCGGTACGGATGCTCCTTAAAGCTCAGCTTGCGGGTAAACCCATCGTCGAAGAACACAGGGCGCGACGACGTCTCCTTTACCTCCAACAAGCGCACATGCAAGCGGTTATGCCGTTGGTTCACCCAACGCAGTGCGTTCTGGGATGAGCCCTGCGGCACCAGGATACGGAGCCGGTGGCTACCGATTGCCCGCTCGATGGCACCCCGCCAGGTCAGTTCCTCGGGCTTGACCTGCACCAGCTCGGCAACGAAAGGCAAGGCCAACTCATCGACGCCAAGCTCCTGCGCCAGATCACCTCGAAAAGCATGAAAATGCCCGGGCAGGTTCGAGCCTGGCCGTCTCTCAACCTCAGCACGATCCTGCTGTAAGAGCTGCAGGCGGCCATTGAGTTCCTGCTGAACGAGACCTGCATCGAACGCCTTTTGACGCGTGTCAGTAATTTGCTGGGTCAGTATTTCCAGGCGTGCCGCGATCTGCTGCTGATTCTCCTTGAGAGCAGCGGCCGATAACTCATCCGCTAGTCCAAGCCCCTTGGCCAAGCGTTGGTATTGCTCGGCTTTCAGGCGTCGCTTATCGCATTCGCGGACCCAATCAGCAATGCGCCCGCGTAATTGATCTATCCCTGCGCCACCTACTCGCAGGTAGCTCTGGCGATGTTGATCGACCACACCCTTTTGGATCTCAAGCTGACTCCTGCATTGCTCCTGATCCAGTTCGGCCTGTTTGTACTCCGTCTCAAGCCTGTTGGTTTCAGCCAACCATAGGCGATACCCCTGCTCGGCGAACCAGACTGGAAGGATGCCTTCGAGGGCTTGTTTATCTTGCAGCTGTTCTTGCAAGGCCCTGTAACGCTCCCAGCCATCGGCGACCGGTTGCAATGAGCGCTGCTGCTTTCTAGCGGTTTCCAGCTCTCGGTGGATGTCAGTTAGATCATCGAAGCTACTGGCGACCTCGGCAGCCCGCTCGAAGGCGGAGCGGTCATCCAGCACCAACTCGCGAAAGATCTCATCAATACTGTTGAGCTGCTTCAGGCCGGCAGCGCGGTTGAGCAAAGTGAAGGCGTTTTCACCGACCTCGAAGTAATCCCTGAGCCTGGCCAAGAAAGCTTTCTTGCTCGGATAAGGCCAGATACCAGTCCCATCCTTCTCCATCTGACGCAGAGCCCGCATGCCGCCTGAGTGATGCTGGCTGAGCCAATACTCCAGAGTCTGCTCGGGGGACTCGCTTAACAGCCAAAGTTTTTTCAGATCGGACGCCGAGGAGCTTGTGCCCTCGAACCAGAGCACAGCGCCCAGCCGAACCTGCGTACCGTCACGCTCGAGCGTGGCTGCAATGGCGGTTACCGTCCTACCCTGGCGAGCGACATGAGATTGCTCTACACCTCCGTCCCCAGGGCCGGTGACGCCGCGCACATAGGACACCAGATCCCGGTCACTTTCATGTCCACCCGTGGAGGCCAGGTTGTAGCGCGGGTTGGCGCACAGCAAGGTCATCAGAGCATCCACCAGCGTCGTTTTACCGCTCCCCGTCGGGCCGATCACGGCGGTGCCGGAAGGATCGATCTCGGCACGGTGATAGCCCTGAAAGCCGCCCCAGTTATAGAGTTCGATGCTGCTGAGAATGAAGGTCTCGCTGTCACGCCAGAGTAGTGCTTGCTTCACGCCTCGTCCTCCTCAGCACCGGCAGCCGGCGTAGCCGCGCCCTCCACCTGCTCGCGCAGCCAAGCCACGAGTGCCTGCAGGTTCTCCGGGTTGGCCAAGTGGGTAATGATGGGGCGGATGATGACGCGATCATGAGCGTCCAGAGCCGACACCAGACCATGCCCCTTGAGCTGATCCAGCAGTGTGATGATGCGGTTGCGCTCCTTCGCCTCGCTGCCCAGTTCGCCCAGGTAAACCTGCAATTGGGGAATCAGCTCATCAACCGCTACCAGTGCCTGACTGGCGCCCGTACCGCTCTCCTGTTCGTACGCAATGAAATGCTGTCGCAGAATGGCTATCAGCAGGGACTGCTCCAGATTCAGCCTTTGCCGACGCACAAGGGGGTGCGACCAGTCATCCTGCTCGGCTACCTCGCCCTGGCGAACGGTAACAAACACCAGCCCCCGAACCTCGTCGACCCCCATGACAAGGTCGAGGGGTTCCAGAATTCTGTCGACCGCCTCGATATTGGAAAGCGCTGAGCGATACAGGTTGGGCTTGTGACTTTCTTCCAGCAGCCCGTACTTGAGCATTTCCTGTACGGCCTCACGTACCCGTTGCGGCGTCCGGCGCTCATCGACCTGAACAGCGGCGCTCATGAGAGGCTGTTCATCATCCATGCCGTCATCCAACGCCATGGGCTCCACCGTCAGCTCCGTTTCGTCGGTGCCAGAGGCGCCTGCAATTCGATCGAAGATCCCTGCCATGCTCACAACTCCCAATCGATGTCCTTGAGTGCCTCGTGGTCGAGTCCGACATAAGGCAGATTGAAGCGCCAGCGTTGCTCATCCTCGTCAACTAGCTCCACGAGCTGACGCTCCTCTGTCAGCACCTCGATACCTGCCTCGCGCGCCATCGCCAGCCAGAGCGCAAAGGTTTCCAGGTCGTGAACAGGTGGAAGCAAAGACGCAAGCTCCACGAGACTCACGGGGCGACCCTGCTCCACCAGCACAGCCAGGGTGTCATGAATCAGCGCTTCACGATCCAGCCCGTCGAAGGCATCCCAGAAGTCATCATCAATCTGCTCCAACCCCGCAGGCTTCAAACTCAGATCCAGCTCGCCCGTATCATCGTCATCCAGAGTCTTGAAGCGGAGACGCTCGATTGCTGGGACACCGGTAATGGCTACGCCAACTGGTGGTAAACATGCAGGCTTACGGCGTTCTGACTGGCGTTGCCAGTCGACGCTGAGCGCTAGATTGAAGAAGTCGTTGAGTAACTGTCCGACGCGATGATGCTCGGCGGCCAGCCCCGTCTTCATGAAGCCACGAACATCGCGCTCGCTTCGGGCGCGCGCTTGGAGCACAGCCTGCGACTCCCGAACCAGGCGTAACGCCAGCCAGCGCAGCTCACGTTGCTGGGGACGATTCAGCGCCTTTGGAACCGCTGGATGACGAAGGATGGTGCGCAAGCGCTCACGCATGGTTTCCAGCTCAGCGGACTGCCTCAGTTGCTGCTGGAAACTTTCGAAGACACGCCCCTCCGGAGTGTTGAGTAGAGCATCTTGCCCGTCCAACAACCGATCGACGATTTCTCCACGGTGAGACTGCTCGCTGATGATGGAGTGTCGAAGGGCGCGATCCGCCTCGCGCCAAGAGTCTTCAACTCGTCGAAAGTCTGCGCGCAGGCTGGTGGCCAGGTTATATACCTCGCGTATGCCCTCTATCGCCTGCGCTTCATCCAGCACGACGACGTGGCCAGCTTCTACCTGCGCTAGCTCGTGCTCCAAATCCTGGATTCGGCGGCGCAGGCTGGCAATACGGCCAGTTGGGCTGGGGTTCAGACCCGTTTCCAGGTTTTCGATCTCGCGCTGAACCACCGAAAGGCGAGATGCCGTGGAAGTCATGATCCGACTATCCAGCGAATCGACGAACTGGATGGCGGACTCCAACGCGTCGGTTGCATAGATACGACCCTCTCGTTCTACGACCAGACGCCGCTTGATCCATTCACGAAGTTCACGACCTGCTTGGAGATGCGTTGCATCCGGGTCGATTTCGTAAAGCTCCTGGCTGGCATAAGCAGCCAGCATTTCGGACAGCGCTTGCAGCGCATCCTCCATGGGGATCCCATCATGCGCCCGCTCGAACAGCGTGCGCAGGCAGCCCAATACGAGCGGAGCACGCCGCGAGGCAAGCAAAAGCCACGCGGGGTGCTGGCTGCGGGCGGATACATAGCGTTCTGAACGCTGTTGCGCGCTTTCTTCCATGACGGCCACATCGACAAAGGTTGTCTGAGAGCGAGCTTACCAAGCTAACCCGCTGCCTCATGATACGTATTTGTCCTGGCGGGTGGGCTCCGTTTAATGGTCCGCAGGGGCGGTGTCATTTGAATAGAGTGAGTGAAAGGCCAGGCCAGTCGAGGTTTAACGATTTATTCCGGGGGCGCATGTTGGATATTGGCGATTTGGTGGAGGGTTCTGTCGTCACGAGGGTGTATTTGGCTAGTTCGGCGAAGGTGTCCCAGTGAGCGCTTGTGGCGGCTCAGTGGTTTTTGCAGGACTGCCACCGACATTCTGCGGTAATCGAGTGCAGCCACGGTGGCTACAGAGCGAAGTCTCGATAACCTATCAGTGAGCTGCTGGTGGATTAGCTGAGTGTGGCATGGGGATAGTGAATTTCCCCGGTGGTATTGCGGGATTTTCAGCTCAACAACGGCGGTGGTAGCTGGCAGGCCTGGGGCGAGTTCAAATGTCAGAAGCTGCGGCTAGAGATGACAGGCGGCGTCGTTACAGCGCTTTGAGCCCAGGAGCTTTTTGCTATTCTGTCGGCCTGTGCCGCGGGACTTCGCTGGCAACGGCTCGCCGTTGCTTCCCCCTGCGGACACCCATTCAACCGTTTCCTGGGGTCACGATGCGGAATCATGTAGTGATTGAGGACTGGGAAGGCGACGGTGCTATTCGCCTACCCGACGACGTTCTGCAGGAGATGGGCGTCGACGTTGGGGACACGCTCTACCTCCTTGAGGAGTACGTGGGTACAACCCGCTGTCTGGTGCTCAGTAAGTCACCGCGCATTCCTGATCGCGTGGATGAGCTGGTTGGCCACTGGGAGTCGTTTGGCAAGGTCTCCGCCGAGATAAACGCCAAGGACGAGTGAGCTAGCTGCCGCACTAACCTCGACGCATCTTGCACGGCCTTGGCCCCTGCGAGGGTAGAGTCTTCCACCAGAAAAGCATCGCTAACGTTGGGGCCTGCGCACTCCTGGGTTGCTTATATGTAAAAGCAACAGCAGAGGGCAACAAAACGGGTTTGTGTGGACGCGGGGGAAGCCCAAAGCGGCAGGCCTTACTGATGGTGTTAATACCTATGACCATGCTGGGCTAAGTCGCTGCCCGTAGGCCGCCAGCCGCTTGTCGAAATTCAGGTTCGGTGAGAAGGCGGCAGGACGAGCTAGGGGCTGGCTAGGTGTCAAAATCGCTGGGGCCCATTTCGTTTTTTGTGCCCGAGATAACCACCCTTAGATACCGCTAAGAGCTATAAACTGCAGGCAGCGAGATAAGGCCAAAGCCTTGCAGGACGGTACTTAGAGGCATTTTTGAACCTTTGCCGCCAACCTAAATACCTGTACCGCATTGGCCTCCGAAGGCAGGGGTCGTGGGTTCGAATCCCGCCGAGTGCGCCATATCAAAAAGCCCTGGGCCTGTGCCCGGGGCTTTTTCATTTGTGCGACATGTCGCGTTTCTGGCACTCCCGTGCCACTGGCCATTGATGTTAGCGTGGGCGTCCTCCCGTTGCTCCAACGGGTACCCCATAACAATCCATGGCGAAGGAATGCGCGCAACCATGCACCTGAAAAAACTCACCGCCACCACCCTGCTGCTGGCCACCATCGGCCTGTTCACCCAACCGGCCCAGGCCAACCTCACTCAGCAACAGGCCGCGGCAATTGTCAAAACCTTCGACGGCAGCGACCCGCGTGACTTCAAGCAGTTCCTCGGCAAGCTCAAAGGCAGTGACCTGGCCAAGGCCGATAACCTTGAGGCGACACTGCAGGCCTACCTGAACGGCAAACCGCTGGCCGCCGGGCAACAGGACGAGATCAACCGCCTGCTTGGCCTGTATACCCGCATCAAGTACGGCAAGGCTGCCACTGAAACCCTGCGCGAACTGGTGGCTATTCCAACCTACAACGTCGAGGGTACGCCGCAGTACGAAAACCCGGCGTTCCTGAAAATCGCCGACAAGATCAAAGCACTGGCCGACAGTTTCGGCCTGGCGTTCCGCAACATCGATAACCGGGTTTACGAAATTTCGCTCGGCAGCGGCAAGGAAGTGATCGGCATCCATGCCCACGCCGATGTGGTGCCGGTCAATCCGGACAACTGGAAGCTGGCCGACGGCACCCGCCTTGACCCGTTCAAGGTCACCCTGGTTGGCGACCGCATGTATGGCCGCGGCACCGAAGACGACAAGAACGGCATCGTTGTCGCGATGTACGCACTGAAAGTGGCCAAGGACGAGAACCTGCCACTGGCCCGCCAATTCAAGCTGCTGATCGACACGACGGAAGAAACCAGTGGGGATGCGATCCCCTATTACTTCGAGCGCAACCCCACGCCTGATTACAACCTGGCGCTGGATGGCGGCTACCCGGTGGTCATTGCCGAAAAGGGCTACGGTACGATCATGGCCAGCTTCAGCAAACGCCCGGCCACGGGTGAAGGTGCTGAAATCATCAACCTGACTGGCGGGCTGGCCACCAACCAGATCCCCACCACCTCGGTCGCAACCCTGGTCAGCGACAAACCGGTAGCACTCGCCAAACAACTGCAGCAAGCCGGCGCCGGGTATGTACAGCAGCACGGTGGTGACTTCAGCATCGACGCCAAGGCCGACGGCAAGCAGGTGGTGCTGACAGTAACCGGGGTTTCCGCGCATTCCTCGGAGCCGGAGTCCGGGGTAAACCCGGTTGCACGCATGCTCGACTTCCTTGCTGGCCTGGGCCAGCAGGTACCGCTCAAGCACAACCAATTCACCGACGCCGCCCGCTACGCTGCCGACAACTGGGGCCTGGACTACTTGGGCAACAAGCTGGGCGTGGCCTTCAAAGACCCATTCATGGGCCCGCTGACCGCGTCGTTGACCTATGTAGGGGTGGACGAAAAAGGCTTGAAACTGGCGGTGAACCTGCGCATTCCCAAGGGCAAGCCGCTTGCCACGATCAAGGACGAACTGGCCACCAGACTGGACAAATGGACCCGGCAGAGCCGCACCTCGGTGGCCTTCGACTATAGCCTGGACGAACCGATGTATCGCAACCCCGAGGGCGAGTGGGTGAAGGCTCTGCTGGCGGTGGCCAGCGAGAACCTGGGCATGAAGCATGAGTTCGGCACTTCGGCGGGTGCCACGTCGGTACACGACCTGCCCAACGGCGTGCAGTTCGGCCTGGCCATGCCAGACGTGAAGTACACCGGGCACAACGACAACGAGTTCAAGACGGTAGAGCAGTTCATGCTGGACCTGCAGGTCGTCAGCGAAATGGTCGCGCGGATCGGGCAAATGCCGAAGCTCTGATCGGCTGCACCGGTAAAGCCGCTCCCATAGGGTGCATCACAGGCTCTGAGGCCAATGACACACCTGTGGGAGCGGCTTTAGCCGCGAAGAGGCCCGCATAGGCGAACACCGATGACGTTTTTCAATCGACTCCATGCCGTTTCCTGCATTGCCGTGCAGAGCGCCGTACCGGATGCTTTAGTTACACCGAGACAGCGCTTTTCCACCCGCAGAGGCCCGTATGAAGACCGTCGAACAAATCCTCAAGACCAAGTCCCAGCACCAGACCGTGTACACCATCGGCCCGGATGACTCGGTGCTCGACGCCCTGAAAATGCTGGCGGAGAAAAACATCGGTGCACTGCCGGTAGTCGAGGGCAAGCAGGTGGTGGGTATCGTCAGTGAGCGCGACTATGCACGCAAGCTGGTGCTCAAGGGCCGCTCTTCTGCCGCCACCCCGGTACGGGAAATCATGAGTGCACCAGTGGTCACGGTCGAGCCCAGGCAGAACCTCGAGTACTGCATGAACCTGATGACCGACCGCCACCTGCGCCACTTGCCGGTCGTGAGCAATGGCGAGCTGCTAGGGCTGTTGTCGATCGGCGACCTGGTGAAGGAAACCATTGCCGAGCAGGCCAGCCTGATCAAGCAGCTGGAGCAGTACATCCGCGGCGAATAAGCGCATTCAGTGGTAGCCGCGCTCCAGTTCGTCCAGCTGGTGGTCAAAACTGCGCAGGCGCGCCGACCAGGTGTAGACCAGCACTTCGAGGTCGCGATTGAGCACAGCGGTATTGCCATGCCCGCTTTGCGTGGGTTCGCCCAGGTCCAGCTGGTAGCGCTCGCGGGCCATGGCCTGGGCCACGCTGGATAGGTCGCGGGCGTTGGCCAGCCAATGATGATGGTGGTCGTGGATCTCGCGGTCGAGCACCCGGCACTGGCGCTTCAGCGCATCAAGGCTTTGCTCCAGCGGGGTGCCCTTGAGTTCGCCCATGACCTCTTCGAAAGTGCGCCCCGAATGCCAGTAGCTGCCCCAGAAATAACGATCGAAGACCGTTTCGACGCGGCGTAGCGCAACTTTGGTGTTCCAGATGGTCAGCAACGTGCGCCCCTGGATCACTTCGCGCTTGTTCAGGTGCAACTGCTGCCAGGCGACCCAGGCCAGCGCCACCACGGCGACAGCCACGGTGACCGCGGCGGCGGCGTAGAGGAACTGCACCGCCTGGTTCAATTGATGCGCCTGCCTGATGCCGTAGAAGTAGCTGGCCGTCAGAATGCCCAGGATGGAAACGGAGCACCAGAAACCTGATACGTAGGGATCTTTCATCGCGCTATCCCCCGATTGTTTTCCTGAGCATAGCAACGGCCATTCACTCGTCAGGTGCCGCTCGGCGCTTTATTTTTTCTGGGGGTGAAGCGCCTCGTTGAGTTGGTCGATCATCGGGATCCAGTCGTCATCGGCGATGTATTTTTCTTTCAGGAACGCGCGCTGCGAATCGCTCCAGAAAGGCGCATCGACCAGTTTCACATCGTCCTCGAGCGGTGAGTGTGTCGTGATGAAGCGGTCGATTTCGACCGGGTCGTCAGACAGCCCCAACTGTTTGAAGATTTCCGACAAAGGATGAATCGGCTTGTCCATGTTTCCTCCTCGGTGCCGGGGCGTGCATCGAAGCTGCCGGCCCGGCATGGGTTGAGAGCACCAGTTGCAGGTTCGGCTCCATGCTCATGTGAAACGGATGATCGTGATCATCCGCCCCCTGATAGACAGCACCCCGACGGACAAGACTCGATCGAACCTGCATTTATCGCAGCGCGCCTGTCAGACGGGTGCGCGGCGCAAGGTCGCCAGGAACGCCGCTGCACCAATGAACAACCCGGCAAACGTGCGGTTCAAGCGCTTCTGCTGCCTGGGAGTACGCAGCAGGCGCAATACCCGCGCGGCCAAACCGGTGTAGCCCGCCATTACCAGCAGGTCGACACTGACCATGGTCAGGGTGATTGCCACATACTGCGGCAGCAGCGGTGCATGCGGGTTGATGAACTGCGGCAGTACCGCAAGCATGAACACCAGCGCCTTGGGGTTGCTGACGTTGACCAGGAAACCGCGGAACATCAGGCTCAACGGCCTGCCGATGGGGCGAACGCCCGACTCATCGGTCATGTCCATCGGCAGCGCTCGCCATTGCTTGTACGCCAGGTAAACGAGGTAAGCGACGCCAAACCACTTGATGAACTGGAACGCCGTGGCCGAGGCGGCCAACACGGCGCCCACGCCGGCGGCGATGATGGCGATTTGCAAAATCAGGCCCAGTTGCAGGCCCAGGGCATTCCAGTAACCGCGCCAGAAGCCGTATTGCAGGCCACTGGACATCGAGGCAATCGCCCCGGCACCAGGGGAAAGGCTGATCACCCAGCAGGCGGCAAAAAAGCCCAGCCATACTTCCATCGACATCACACACCTCGCTCGCACTAATGTTGCAAAAGATTAAGCTAAGGTGTTGGTGAAAAAATGACCAGCAAATTTTGCAGAATTCAGCGTGCTGGTGCGGGCCATGTCAGTCCGCCTCGAGCAACACGTCCTTGTGCATGGCCTGCACTTCGGCCCCGCGCCAGCGCCGCACCGACTTCTGGAAGAACTGGCTGTTCGGCACCTGCACCAATGCCCCGCCTGCCTCGGGCACTTCCAGGAGGGTAGTGAACAGCAGGTTGATGGCGATTACCCGGCCCTTTACGCCCGGCTTGTCGAGGGTGTCGACCAGCTCGACCACATCACCAATACGAAACGGCCCGACCGTGAAGATCAGCACCGCGCACAGCAGGTTGGACAGTACGCTCCACATGGCGAAGAACGCCACCGCCGCCACCGCCACGAAACCGGACAGGGCCGTCCACAGCACCGTCGCCGAAACCCCCAGGCGCTCCAGCACGAACAGCAGCGCGCTGCCCATGATCAACCAGCGCAGGCCACCGCGCACGGGCACGAGCAACTCCGGTGGCAAGGGGTAGCGTTGGCCCAGGCGGCTGAGGCCACGGGCCACGATGCGCTGCAGGACAAAAGCCACCGCCAGGATAAGGAGGATCTGCAAGCCCAGCCATAAGGTGTCCATCCACTGCCCAGGCAGCAACCCACGCAGCTCCTCCATCAGGACAGCGCCTCAAGCTCGGCTTGCATGCTTTCGAGGGTTTCCAGTGCTTCCATCCAGCCCTCTTCCAGCTCCCCTTCACGTTGCTTGAGCTTGGTCTGGCGCGCCAGCAGGTCACGCAATTGATCCTTGCGCGCCGCGTCGTAAAGGCCGGCGTCGCCCAGCGCCGTCTCGATTTCGGCCAACTGCGCGTGCACCTGATTGAGCTCGGCTTCCAACTTGTCAGCGGCCTTCTTGTGCGGGGCCAATTGCTGGCGCAAGGCCGCGGCGGCCTGGCGCTGGGCTTTCTTGTCGGTCTTGTCCGGGTTGACCGGCGCAGTACTGGCCGGCGCGCTGCGCTGGCGATACTCGACCAGCCAACGGCTGTAGTCGTCCAGGTCACCGTCGAAGGTGTCGACCTTGCCGTCAGCGACCAGCAGGAAGTCGTCCGTGGTGCTCTTGAGCAGGTGACGGTCGTGGGATACCACTACCACGGCGCCGGCGAACTCCTGCAAGGCCATGGTCAGCGCCAGGCGCATTTCCAGGTCGAGGTGGTTGGTGGGTTCGTCGAGCAGCAGCAGGTTCGGCCGTTCCCAGGCGATCAGCGCCAGCGCCAGCCGGGCCTTCTCGCCACCAGAGAAGTTCACCACCGGCTCGTCGCAACGGGCGCCATGGAAATCGAAGCCTCCCAGGAAGTCGCGCAGGGTCTGCTCGCGCTCGGCGGGGGCAATGCGCTGCAAGTGCAGCAGCGGGCTGGCCTTGTCGTCCAGCGAGTCCAGCTGGTGCTGGGCAAAATAACCCACGGCCAGGTTCTCGCCGCGGACCAGCCGGCCGGACAACGGCTCCAGCTCACCGGCAAGGTTCTTGATCAGCGTCGACTTGCCTGCGCCATTCGGGCCGAGCAGGCCAATACGCGCGCCCGGGGTGAGTTGCAGCTTGACCTTGTCGAGGATGGCTTTGTCGCCATACCCCAGGCGGCCTTCGGACATGCTCAACAGCGGGCTGGAGATTTTCTGCGACTCGCGGAAGACGAAGTCAAATGGCGAATCGACGTGCGCCGCCGACAGCTCCTCCATGCGCTCCAGGGCCTTGATCCGGCTCTGCGCCTGGCGCGCCTTGGTGGCCTGGGCCTTGAAGCGGGCGATGTACTTTTCCATGTGCGCGCGCTGCGCCTGCTGCTTCTCGTAGGCCTGTTGCTGTTGCGCCAGGCGTTCGGCACGGGTGCGCTCGAAGGCGGTATAGCCGCCCTTGTAGAGGTTCAGCTTGCGCTGCTCTACATGCAGCACATGGTCGACCACGGCATCGAGGAAGTCACGATCGTGGGAAATCAGCAGCAGCGTGCCAGGGTAGCCCTTGAGCCAGTCTTCCAGCCACAGAATGGCGTCGAGGTCCAGGTGGTTGGTGGGCTCGTCGAGCAGCAGCAGGTCGGACGGGCACATCAGCGCCTGGGCCAGGTTGAGGCGCATACGCCAGCCGCCAGAGAAGTCACCGACTCGGCGGTCCATCTGCTCGTTGGTAAAGCCCAGGCCGGCCAGCAGCTTGCGGGCGCGAGCGTCGGCGGTGTAGCCGTCAGCGCTTTCCAGCTCACTGTGCAGGCGCGCCAGGGCGGTGCCGTCGTGCGCTTGCTCGACAGCCGCCAATTCGGCCTGGACCTTGCGCAGGCGCACGTCACCGTCGAGCACATAGTCCACGGCCAGGCGATCGAGGGTATCGACCTCCTGGCGCATGTGGGCGATGCGCCAGTCGCCGGGTAGCTGGCAGTCGCCGGCATCGGGCGACAGCTCACCGCGCAGCAAGGCGAACAGGCTGGATTTGCCGGCACCGTTGGCGCCGATAAGACCGGCCTTGTGACCGGCGTGCAGGGTCATCTCGGCGCCTTCTAGCAAGCGCTGCGGACCACGCTGTAAAGTGAGGTTGGATAGTCTGATCATGATGGTCGCGGAGTCTACCAGCTTCCTCGGCCCATAGCGCGAGTGGAACCATGCACACCGACCTGTGGAATCACGCCCTGGCCTTGTACGCCAGGCCTGGCGTAGAAGCCGCCTGCCTTGAACTGCAAACACTGGGTGGCGATGTCTGCCTGCTGCTGTGCGCCACGTGGTTGCAGGCGCGTGGGGTTGCCGTGACAGACCAGCGCGCGCAGGCATTGCAAGGCATTGCCGACCCCTGGCAACGGACAGTGGTCACCCCGCTACGCGACCTGCGCCAGCAATGGCGCGCGGCAGCACAGCTGGATAGCCGGCTGGCACATGTGCGCGAGCAAGTGAAAGGGTTGGAATTACAGGCAGAAAGAGCGTTGCTGGAACGCTTGCAAGAACGTGCCCAGCAGTGGCCCGCGGACTCTGCTGAGCCCACGGCCGACTGGCTGGCCCGGCTGGTGCCGGACCAGGGCCGACAACATGACGCGTTGCTGCAGCTACGCGCCGCGGCTGCAGCGCTTCAGGACGCCGAAGACGGTGCCTGAGCAGGCGTGCTGGCCGGCGCCGATGGTGCTACCGAAGTGGCCGAGTTGGCATCAGCGGCCGGAGTGCTGGGGGCAGGCGTAGCCGGTTTGGCAGCGGCTGGCTTGCTGGCGGCAGGCTTGGCAGCCGGTTTCGCTGCGGTACGTGCTGGCGCGTTGGCTGCAGCTGGCTTGGCCGCAGGTTT
>NZ_BLJG01000052.1 GCF_009932375.1 Pseudomonas juntendi | reverse complement strand
TGCCGGCGATAGGGCCGGAACAGACAAAAGCGGCAACACCCGCGTGACAAAATTTTCACATTGGTTTAAACAGAATCCGCACCCGCACAATGCTGCGTTGGCCCAGTGCCAACGCCCTCTTCGCAACCCGCAATCCTAGGACCTTCCCATTCATGGCTAACACGGACGCCTTGAAGCAACGGGGCGCGCGAGCACCGTTCTCGCCCACCCTGAAATCCCACCTGGCCTACACGCTGCTCAGCGGCCTGGTGATCATGCTGATGCTCAGCCTCGTGCGCCTGGCGCTGTTGGTCTACAACAGCGATATGGTCGGCGACACCCCTTACTCCACCGTCGCCGAAGGCTTCGTCAACGGCTTGCGCTTCGACCTGCGGGTGGTGGTGTACCTCAGCATTCCGCTGTTGCTGGCCATGCTCAGCCCGTGGGCCATGGCCCGGCGAGGGGTGTTCCGTTTCTGGCTGACACTCACCTCCAGCGTGGTGATGTTCCTTGGCCTGATGGAAATGGACTTCTACCGCGAGTTCCACCAGCGCCTCAACGGCCTGGTCTTCCAGTACATCAAGGAAGACCCGAAAACCGTACTGAGCATGCTCTGGTACGGCTTCCCGGTGGTGCGCTACCTGTTGGCCTGGGCTTTCGGCACCTGGCTGCTGAGCCTGCTGTTCAAGGGCATCGACCGCATCACCCGGGGCCAGGGCGCACAACGCGTGGCGCCGTGGTACAACCGCCTGGCCGTGTTCATGGTGGTCTTGCTGGTGGCCGTGGTCGCCGCACGTGGCACGCTGCGCCAAGGCCCGCCAATGCGCTGGGGCGATGCGTTCACCACCGACTCCAACTTCGTCAACCAGCTGGGCCTGAACGGCACCCTGACCCTGATCGACGCTGCCAAGAGCCGCTTCGGCGAAGACCGCGCCAACATCTGGAAGCCGGTACTGGAGCAGGGCCTGGCCACCGAAACCGTGCGCAAGCAATTGCTGACCCCGAACGACACCCTGGTCGATGCCGACGAAGCTGCCGTGCGCCGCGACTTCCTGCCGCCGGCCGAGCGCACCCTGGCGGTCAAGAACGTGGTGGTGATCCTGATGGAAAGCTTTGCCGGCCACTCGGTCGGTGCGCTGGGTAGCCCGAACAACATCACCCCGTACTTCGACAAGCTGGCCAAAGAGGGCCTGCTGTTCGACCGCTTCTTCTCCAACGGCACGCACACCCACCAGGGCATGTTCGCCACCATGGCGTGCTTCCCCAATTTGCCGGGCTTCGAATACCTGATGCAAACCCCGGAAGGCGGCCACAAGCTGTCGGGCCTGCCAGCCCTGCTCAGCGCCCGTGACTACGACGACGTCTACGTCTACAACGGCGACTTCGCCTGGGACAACCAGTCCGGGTTCTTCGGCAACCAGGGCATGACCACCTTCATTGGCCGTAACGACTTCGTCAACCCGGTGTTCTCCGACCCGACCTGGGGCGTGTCCGACCAGGACATGTTCGACCGCGGCAACGAGGAGCTGGCCAAGCACGATGGCAAGAAGCCGATCTATGCGTTGCTGCAGACCCTGTCCAACCACACCCCGTATGCGCTGCCCAAAGACCTGCCCGTCGAGAAGGTGACCGGCCAGGGGCGCCTGGACGAGCACCTGACCGCCATGCGTTATTCGGACTGGGCGCTGGGCCAGTTCTTCGAGAAGGCGCGCAAAGAGCCGTACTTCAAGGACACCCTGTTCGTGATCGTTGGCGACCACGGTTTCGGCAACCACCAGCAGGTCACCGAGCTGGACCTGGGCCGCTTCAACGTGCCGCTGCTGCTGATTGCCCCGGGCATTCAGGAGAAGTTCGGTGCGGTCAACCACACCGTGGGCACCCAGGTCGACATCGTGCCGACCATCATGGGCCGCCTGGGTGGCAAGGCCCGCCACCAGTGCTGGGGGCGCGACCTGCTCAACCTGCCTGAGGGCGACCAGGGCGTGGGCATGATCAAGCCGTCGGGCAGCGAACAGATCGTCGGCCTGGTACAGGGCGACCGCATTCTGATCGAGTCCAAGGACATGACCCCGCGCATGTACCGCTACCAGTTGGGCAGCGAGTTCAAGGCCGAGCTGATCGAAAGCCCCGACCAGCCGCAACTGCTCAAGCAGCTTGAAGCGTACATCCAGACCGCCACCAAGAGCCTGCTGGACAACACCGCCGGCGTGGTGCACGGCACGCCGAAGTAAAAGCTGGCGGGGTCAACCCGCTGCCACAGTGGCTGCGCCAGCCTCGAGTTGGCGCTACCCCTGCGGGCGGCCCTGGGTCGCGATGGGGGCCCCACGTTTCGGCGCCTGCCGCTTTCATCCTACTGAACATTCTCCCTGCCCCAAGGTCAGTTGTTCAGGCGTAACACACACCCTGTGTTCCTTGACTCAGAGGGTCCGTTAGATGAAAGAGTGGGAAGTCATTTTTGCCGACCAGAAGGGCGAACCGTCCACTCTGGTGTTGAAAGCCGAGCATCGTCCTAGCGAGGAAGAGGCGGCGAGGGCCATTCGTTCTCACCTGTTTCCGGTAATGGCCGAGCTGGACCTCAACGACTTCCAGGACCGCAGCATTTCCCCCACCGCACGCTGGCTGCGCGAGCACAGCGGCGTAATGATCACAAGCATTGAGGAACAGCCCTAACCCACACGTTTGCGTGGTGCCTTGGCAGGCGCTACGCTGTCAGCAGGTGCTCGCCTATTATGCGGGCTGGCACCGCATACATTCGCGTCTTGCATCAGCTCGTACTGCCCGGCCGCTGCCGGCAGGTGTGTAGTAGCACGGAAAGTCTATCCATTGCATTATTCAGGAGGACGTTTCATGAGCAGCCAGAACGACGATATCAGCAGCAACGTCCTGCGCCAGATGAAAGCAGGCGGTTTCGACTTCACCCAGATCCACCCCATCGAGTTCTATGCCGTATTCCCCGACGAAGCCGGGGCGCGCCGTGCTGCCAGGCAGTTTCGCGGCGAATCGCTCAATGCCCAGGTGAAGGAGGGTGACGGTGGCTGGCACCTGGAACTGAGCAAGGTCATGTATGCCACCTATTGTGGGATTGGCGATTTTGAAGAGGCCTTCGAGCAGTTGGTGACGCCCTATGGCGGCGAGGTGGAGGGTTGGGGGGTCAAGCACGAGCGGCTCACGGCCTAGCAGCCCTGCGTGGCCATCACCTCAGGCACACCCGCGCCAGGCAGGGGCGGGTTTACCCTAAGCAGCCACTAACGCTTGCGCTTGGCCATATGCTGCAGATAGCCCAGCAGCGCATCCAGCTCCTTGTCGCTCAGCACGCTTTCGGCAAAGCCCGGCATCTTCGCCTGTGGCCACTGCCGCAGGCTTTGCGGGTCGCGGATCAACATGCGCAAATAACCCGGCTGAAAGTACTCGGTGGGGTTGTGCGGCACATTCAAGTCCGGCCCAACCTGCGCATCCCCCGCACCGTTCAGGCGGTGGCAGGCCATGCAATTTTGCTGGAACAGGGCAAAGCCCTGGCGTACCGGGCTGTCGGCGGGTAGCGCCGGGTCGGGCAGCAGTGCAGGGTACCGCTGCGCTACCGGGGCGAGCTGGCGCAAGGTTGCGATCTGGAACGGCCATTGCTCCGGGCGTATACCGCCGGCCTGCGCTGCTGTCCACACCAGGTAGAATGGCCCAGCGCCAGGTTTGCCTGCACCCAGCGGTGGCCAAGGCTGGTTGGGGTCTTCCACGGCCAGCCAGGCCTGCGCCGGGCCTTTCTGCAACAGCGGCGCAGTGGGCATTTCTGCGGCAAAACCGTCCAGCGCCACCGCCTGCAGGTGGTCGCTGGCGGTAACGCCAGGCAACAGCGCAGCCAACGGCACCGCCCGGTACTGCATGGGGCGTTTGTAGGCTACGTCGTGCTCGATGCGGATGGTCTGCGCTTGCGGGTGGCTGAGCAGTTCTTCGCTGCTCCACTGGCGCTGGGTAGCGCCGAGTTCAAGGTGCAGTTGTGCCGCCGACAGTGGCAGGCTCAGCAGCAGCGCAACCAGGGCAAGGCAATGGCGCATGGGTACACTCCGACCAGAGAGGCCAGCAGGTTACCTGCGCACTGCCCGTAGACGCCACTGCTGCAGTCAGCCGAACAACCGTGTCAGGTTCGGCACGATCAGCAGCAATGTGGTGGCGAATAAAATAAGCCCGGCTTGGCGTATTTTCGAATGTCTGAACATGGCGGACCGCCTTCTTGTTGTTATTCCTGAGTACCCGTTGGCTTCCTTGTCGCGCTTCGGGTCGATCGCAGTAGCGTGGTGTGGCGCCTTTACTGCCTGCCTTTTGTTAGTGGATATACAACCAACAGTAGGGTGTGCGTTATCCATGTCCGAGAACTCTTTGTTCTAATTGTCGAGATTTTGAGGCCTCATGGCTATGAGGCCATGTGCCATCTCGCTAGCATGCTCTCGCTAGACGGTGGCGCAGCCATCCACGGCGCGCCGACAAAATGTGACCGTTCGTCAGTGCCGCCTACTTGCTTGTACGTGCCTTTCGCGTCAGGCTCTACAGCAGATTCCCACCCATGTCGTTCAGGACTAATCCTATGTCGTTACGCATCTGCATCCTTGAGACCGATGTTCTGCGGCCGGAATTGACGGCGCAATACCAGGGCTACGGCAGGATGTTCGAGCAGCTGTTCTCGCGGCAGCCGATTGCCGCAGAGTTTCGTGTGTACAACGTGATGAACGGCGATTACCCCGCCGACAGCGAAGTGTTCGATGCCTACCTGGTCACGGGCAGCAAGGCAGACTCGTTTGGTACCGATCCCTGGATCCAGACGCTCAAGGCCTACCTGTTGAAGCTTTACGCGCGTGGCGAGAAATTGCTGGGTGTGTGTTTTGGCCACCAGCTGCTGGCGTTGACCCTGGGTGGCAAGGCCGAGCGTGCCGACAAGGGCTGGGGCGTAGGCATTCACCGCTACTCGCTGGCGGCGCACGCCCCGTGGATGGACCCTGAGGTGTCGGAGCTGACCTTGCTGATCAGCCACCAGGACCAGGTGACCGAACTGCCGGAAGGCGCCACGGTCATTGCCTCCAGCGATTTCTGCCCGAATGCGGCGTACCACATCCGCGACCAGGTGCTGTGCTTCCAGGGCCACCCGGAGTTTGTCCACGACTACTCCCGCGCGCTGCTCGATGCGCGCCAGGAATACCTGGGTGACGAAGTGTACCAGAAGGCGGTGGCCAGCCTGGCCAGCGAGCACCAGGGCGACCTGGTGGGCGAGTGGATGTTGCGGTTCATCCAGCAGCCGGTCAGCAAACACGACGCGGCGTAATGGCCGGGGGCTGCTGCACAGCAGCCCGATCGTGCCCCACGGCCGCCCCGGGGCTCAGCGCCCCATCATGTCCCGGACCATGCGCTGCTGCTCCATGATCTCGCGTTGGCGCTGGTCAATCTGCGAAGCCAGCGGGAAATTCCCGCCGGCCCGGCGCTTGGCGTAATCCAGCTGCTGGATCGCCTGGTCAAAGTCCCCCACCAAGGTGAAGTACTCTGCCCGCGCCCGGTGCAAGCCGATGGTATTGCCCGACAAACCGCGCACCTCGGCCATGTCGTACCACACGTCCGGATCATCCGGCCGGCTTTTCACCAGCTCGTCCAGCACTTTCTCGGCTTCGGCAGGCTTGTTCAGCTTCACCAGCAAATCGGCGCGCACCTGTTTCAGCGGGTAGTTGCCGGGGTATAGCTGCTGCATGCGCTCGGCGCGCTGCTGGGCATCGGCCAGGCGGTTGTTGGTGATGTCCAGGTCAATCTGCGCCAGGTTGTAGGTGATGTCGTTGGGCGCTTTGGCCAGTAGCGGCTTGAGCATTTCCCGCGCTTCGTTCAGCTGGCCGCCCTTGATCTGCGCCAGGGCCAGGCCATAGCGTGCAGCATCGAGTTTGGGGTCTTCGTCGAGCTGGGCACGGAAGCGCTTGGCCGCCAGCCCCGGGGTGCCTTCATAGATAAGCGCCACGCGGGCGCGAATCAGCTGGTAGCGTGCGCTGTCTTCGATGCCGCCCGGTGGCGCCTGGTCGGCGCGGTTGCGGGTGTCGGCGATCCGCGACTCGGTCACCGGGTGAGTCAGCAGAAATTCCGGTGGCTTGGCGTCATAGCGATACTGGCGGGCCAGGCGCTCGAACATGGTTGGCATGTTGCGTGGGTCGTAGCCGGCCTTTTCCAGGTTCAGGATGCCGATGCGGTCCGCTTCCTGTTCATTTTGCCGCGAGAACCGGCGCTGCTCCTGAATGGCCGCCGCCTGGGTGCCGGCGATCATGCCGATGCCGGCGTCGCCAGCGCCCCCCGCCGCCAGTACGATCCCGGCCAGCAGCGCTGCCATCATCGGCAGTTGCATGCGTTGCTGGGCCTCGACGCCGCGGGCGAAGTGGCGTTGCGACAAGTGCGCCAGTTCGTGCGCCAGCACCGAGGCGTATTCGCCTTCCGTCTGTGCGTTGAGGAACAGCCCGCCGTTGACCCCCACGATGCCCCCGGGCGCAGCGAAGGCGTTGAGCTCGCGGCTGTCGATGAGGATGAACTCCAGGCGCCGGTCCTGCAGCTGGCTGGTCTCGGCCAGTTTGTACACGCTGGTTTCGACGTAGTCCTTGAGTTGCGGGTCGTTGAGCTGGTTGACCTGGCCGCGCAACAGGCTCAGCCAGGCGCGGCCGAGCTGGTGTTCCTGCTGCGGCGAAACGATCGCGGAGCTGGCGTCACCCAGTGATGGCAGGTCGTCAGCATGGCCGGGGAGGGCCAACAGGCAGGCCAGCGTCAGCAGGGTAGGGCGCAGTAGTTTCATGCACGAAGCTCGCGTCGGTGTCAAAGATAGCTACTGTAGCGGGCTCACACGTTGGCGACCAGTGGCGCTATCCTAGGCAGCCCTGCCAACAAGCAGTCTGGCAATGCCTTTGGAGACCCTTCAATGAGTGACACCCTGACCTGCGACGCCGTACTCGACGCCAGCGGGCTGAATTGCCCTTTGCCGCTGCTCAAGGCCAAGATGGAGCTCAACCGCCTGGCCAGCGGCGCGGTGCTCAAGGTGATCGCCACCGACACCGGCTCGCAGCGCGACTTCCGCACTTTCGCCACGTTGGCCGGTCATACCCTGCTGCAGGAAACGGCCGAGGCCGGCACCTACACCTACTGGCTGCGCAAGGCCTGAGTCTTTACCAAGGATCGTCAATGTTCAAAGTGCTTCGCGACTGGGTGCAGCGCTACTTCTCCGATGAAGAGGCAGTGGTGCTGGCAGTCTTGCTGTTCCTGGCGTTCACGGCCGTGCTAACCCTGGGTGGCATGCTCGCGCCGGTGCTGGCGGGCATGGTGCTGGCGTTCCTCATGCAAGGCCTGGTCAATGCCCTGGAGCGCTTGCGGGTGCCTACGCGGTTGGCAGTGATGCTGGTATTTGCCCTGTTCATGGGGGCGCTGGCGCTGTTCATGCTGGTGTTGGTGCCGCTGTTGTGGCACCAGCTGATCACCCTGTTCAACGAGCTACCGGGCATGCTCGGCAAGTGGCAGTCGTTGTTGCTGTTGTTGCCCGAGCGTTACCCACACCTGGTGTCGGACGAGCAGGTGCTGCATGCCATCGAATCGGTGCGCGGTGAGATCGGCAAGTTTGGCCAATGGGCGCTGACCTTCTCGCTGTCCAGCCTGCCATTGCTGGTCAATGCCATGATCTACCTGGTGCTGGTGCCGATCCTGGTGTTCTTCTTCCTCAAGGACCGCGAACTCATCGGCCGCTGGGTCAGTGGCTACCTGCCACGCCAGCGCACCCTGCTGAACCGGGTGGGTAGCGAGATGAACCGGCAGATCGCCAACTACATCCGTGGCAAGGGCATCGAGATTCTGATCTGCGGCATTGCCACCTACATCGCGTTCATCAGCCTGGGGCTCAACTATGCCGCGCTGCTGGCGTTGCTGGTGGGGCTGTCGGTGGTGGTGCCCTATGTGGGCGCGGTAGTGGTAACGGTGCCGGTCACGCTGATTGCACTGTTCCAGTGGGGCTGGGGCGATCAGTTCATCTACCTGATGACGGTGTACGCGATCATCCAGGCGCTGGATGGCAACGTGCTGGTGCCGCTGCTGTTTTCCGAGGCCGTGAGCCTGCACCCGGTGGCGATCATTTGCGCGGTGTTGTTGTTTGGCGGGCTGTGGGGGTTCTGGGGGATCTTCTTCGCCATCCCGCTGGCGACCCTGATCAAGGCTGTGCTGGATGCCTGGCCGCGGCAGGAGCCTATTGTGTCACCGATGCTGTAATTTTGGGGCTGCTTTGCAGCCCATCGCGACACAGGGCCGCTCCTACAGGCATACGCGATTTCCGATGATGCCGGCCCGGCCCCGCAGTACTGCCGGCCGCCCCCGCCCGGCGTAGGAGCGGCCTCGTGTCGCGAAAGGGGCGCAAAGCGCCCCCAACGATCTCAAGCCTTGTTCAGTGCCTGAGCTGCTGCCAACACGGCATCCACATGCCCGGGCACCTTCACCCCACGCCATTCCTGGCGCAGCACACCGTCCTTGTCGACCAGGAAGGTGCTGCGATCCACGCCCATGTACTCCTTGCCATACAGCTTCTTCAGCTTGATCACGTCGAACAGCTGGCACAGGGCCTCGTCCTTGTCGCTGATCAGCTCGAACGGGAAGCCTTGCTTGGCCTTGAAGTTCTCGTGCGACTTGAGGCCGTCACGCGACACGCCGAACACCACGGTGTTGGCCGCGGCAAAGGCTTCATGCTGGTCGCGGAAGCCCTGGCCTTCGGTGGTGCAGCCCGGGGTGCTGTCCTTCGGGTAGAAGTACAGCACCACCTGCCGGCCCTTGAGGTCGGCCAGGCTCACGGTTTGCCCGCCGGTGGCCTGGGCCTGGAAGTGCGCTACAGGTTGGTCGAGTGCTACAGCCATGATCGCTTCCTTACATTGGGTTCTGTGGGCGCCATGGCTCGATCAGCGCATCGAGATTCAGGGCGTCGGCAAAGTCCAGGAACTGGTCACGCAGCCAGCTGATTTGCGTGCCGGCCGGCAAAATGACGGTGAACTGGGCATTGAGCATGCTGCTGCCGGTCTGCGGCGCCAGGTAGGTATCGCACGTCATGGCTTCCAGCTCGACGCGGTGGTCGAGGAAGAACTGGCACAGCTCGTTGATGATGTCCGGGCGGTAGGCGGCGCTGACGTAGGCTACATAAGGCAGGGCCTGCGGGCGTACCTCCTGGTCGGCGCTGCGCACCACGTCCAGGGTCAGGCCGTGCTTCTTGCCCAGGCTTGGCAACATGGCTTCAAGGCGGGCCAGGGCGTCCCAGCTGCCGCCTACCTGCAGCACCAGGGCGCTGGTTTCGCCGTGGCGGCTCAGGCGCGAGGTAACCACCGCGCAGCGGTTTTCGAAGGCAGCGCGGCTGAGGACGTTGGCCAGTTCCATGGGGTTGGGCCCCAAGGCACTGATGACGAGGAATTGTTCGCGGACGGTGGGGGTGGACATGCAGCATTCCTAAAGCGATGAGCGGTCGGTACAGGACGGGAGAAAGCCTCCAGTCGGCAGGGCCCGGGGCTCGCATGCGAGGTCTTGGACGCTGGCCGGGAGCAAGGTCGACGGCCCGGCGGGCCGCGCTGCACCGATCAAAGCATCAAGGGTAGCGAAATAAGGCGCCGAGGGGAATGCTCCGCCCGCCTGCTTCGCTTGTGCAAGGCCGATGCCCCCAGTACCATTACCGCTCTCTTTTTCCGGCAGGAGCAGTTACATGATTGCGGGCAGTATGGTGGCATTGGTCACACCCATGGATGCACAAGGGCGTGTTGACTGGGGCAGCCTCGACAAACTTGTAGACTTCCACCTGGAAAACGGCACCCATGCGATCGTCGCTGTCGGCACCACCGGTGAGTCGGCCACGCTCGATGTCGAAGAGCACATCCTGGTCATCAAGCATGTGGTCGAGCGCGTCAAGCGCAGCAACAAGCCTATCCCGGTCATCGCCGGTACCGGTGCCAACTCCACTGCCGAAGCCGTGCACCTGACCCAGAACGCCAAGAATGCCGGCGCCGATGCCTGCCTGCTGGTGGTGCCGTACTACAACAAGCCAACGCAAGAAGGCCTGTACCAGCACTTCAAGCACATTGCCGAAGCCGTCGACATCCCGCAGATCCTCTACAACGTGCCGGGCCGCACCTCCTGCGACATGCAGGCCGAGACCGTGATCCGCCTGTCGACTGTGCCGAACATCATCGGTATCAAGGAAGCCACCGGCGACCTGGCCCGTGCCAAAGCGATCCTGGAAGGCGTTGCCAGCGACTTCATCGTCATGTCTGGCGATGACCCGACCGCTGTCGAGTTGATCCTGATGGGCGGCAAGGGCAACATCTCCGTCACCGCCAACGTCGCCCCGCGCGAAATGGCCGATATGTGCGAGGCCGCCCTTGCGGGCGATGCCGAGAAGGCCCGCGCTATCAACGAAAAACTCATGCCACTGCACAAAGAGCTGTTCTGCGAAGCCAACCCCATCCCGGTGAAGTGGGCGCTCGTTGAAATGGGCCTGATGAAAAAGGGTATTCGCCTGCCGCTGACCTGGCTCAGCGAAGGTTGCCACGACAAAGTCCGTACTGCCTTGCGCCAGTCCGGCGTACTGGTTTAAGAGGAAGTACACCGCATGAAGCGACTGGCTGGTCTTTCTGCCCTTGCCCTGATTATCTCCAGCACCAGTGGGTGTGGCTGGCTGTGGGGCGAGGATGGCTATTTCCGCGACCGCGGCAGCGACTACCTGCAGGCGCACCCTACCGCGCCCATGCAGCTGCCGCCGGACGCCAGCAACGTCAAGCGGCTCGACCCGCTGTTGCCAATTCCGCGTAACGTCGCCGATGACAACGTCACGGGCGAGTACGAAGTGCCGCGGCCGCAACCGTTGACCGGTGGCGCTGGCCAGGTCACCGACTACAGCCTGCAGCGCAGCGGCAGCAGCCGTTGGGTGCTGGCCCAGCACTCGCCGGCCGAGGTGTGGCCGGTGGCCCGCCAGTTCTTCGAGGACAACGGCTTCCGTATCGACGAAGAGCGCCCGCAGACCGGTGAATTCAACACCAGCTGGCAGCGCTTCGACGAGCTGTCGGCATCGCTCGGCCAGCGCCTGGCCAGCACTGCCAGCAGCGCTGACAGCGAAGTGCGCGTACGTGTGCGCATGGAGCCTGGCGTGCAACGCAACACCTCCGAGGTGTATGTGGTCAGCGTCGAGCGCCCGGCCGGCAGCACCGCCGAGCCTGCGTTCCCGTCCACCTCCGCCAATGCCGGCGCCGATGCCCTGCTGGTCGACGAAATGCTGGCCAGCATGAACCGCAGCGCCGAGAAGGGCGGTTCGGTGTCGCTGCTGGCTGAGCGTGATTTCGACGCGCCAAGCCGCGTCAGCCTGAGCGAGGACGGCAGCGGTAACCCGGTACTCTACCTGGGCTCCGACCTGGACCGCGCCTGGTCGGGTGTAGGCCGCGCCCTGGAGCAGGGTGGCCAGTGGCGTGTCGAGGACATCAACCGCAGCCTGGGCCTGTACTACATCAACCTGTCGGAAAAGCCTGAAGACAAGCAGAACCAGCCGGGCTTCTTCGGCCGCCTGTTCGGCAGCGAGCCCACCAAGGAAGAGCGTGAAGCCCGTGCCGAGCGCTACCAGGTCCGCCTGAGCAAGGTGGGTGAAAGCGTGCAGGTCACCGTCGAGAAAAACATCAACACCGTGGCGCCGCCCGATGTCGCCCGCCGTGTGCTGAGCGCCATTCAGGACCACCTGGGCTAAGTGCGCTTCGCGGTACTCGGAAGCGGCAGCCAAGGGAACGGCACGCTGATCGCCAGTGGTGACACGTTCATCCTGGTCGATTGCGGCTTTTCCCTGCGCGAAACCGAGCGGCGCCTGGCGCTGCTCGGGGTTTCGCCGGCGCAACTCAGTGCGGTGCTGGTCACCCACGAACATGCCGACCACGTGCATGGGGTCGGCTTGCTGTCACGGCGCTACAATGTACCGGTCTACCTCAGCCAAGGCACCTTGCGCGGCATGCGCAAGCCGGTGGAGGTGGCCGGTTTTCTCGCCTGTGGCCAAAGCCTGCATATCGGCAGCCTGCAAGTGAATGCAGCACGGGTGGAGCACGACGCCTACGAGCCCTTGCAATATGTGGTCAGTGACGGCAAGCGCCGTTTTGGCATGCTCACCGACCTGGGCTCGTACGACGCGCTGTTGCTGGAACGCTACCAAGGCCTGGATGCACTGCTGATCGAGGCCAACCACTGCCGCGACCTGCTGGCGCGCGGTCACTACCCGGCGTTCTTGAAGCGGCGGGTAGGGGGCATGCAAGGGCATTTGAACAATCACCAGGCCGCGCGCCTGGTGCACGAGTTGGGCTGGAACAACCTGCAGCACCTGGTGCTGGCCCACCTCAGCAGCAAGAACAACCTGCCACATCTGGCGCGCCAGTGCTTCGTCGACACCCTCGGGTGCGACCCGGACTGGCTCCAGGTGGCGAATCAGGAACACGGGCTCGACTGGCGCGAAATCGCCTAGCCCAACACCTCAAGCAAGCGGAGCCCAATCATGGAAAAACGCGACGAACTCTACCGCGGCAAGGCCAAATCGGTTTACAAGACCGATGACGCCGACCGCTTGATCCTGCTGTTCCGTAACGACACTTCGGCGTTCGACGGCAAGCGCATCGAACAGCTCGACCGTAAAGGCATGGTGAACAACAAGTTCAACGCCTTCATTATGCAAAAGCTGGAAGAAGCCGGTGTGCCGACCCAGTTCGACAAGCTGCTGGGCGACAACGAATGCCTGGTCAAGAAGCTGGACATGATCCCGGTCGAATGCGTAGTGCGTAACTACGCGGCCGGCAGCCTGGTCAAGCGCCTGGGCGTTGAAGAAGGCATCAAGCTGGAGCCGTCCACCTTCGAGCTGTTCCTGAAAAACGACGAGAAGGGCGACCCGTTCATCAACGAGTCCCACGTTGTCGCGTTCGGCTGGGGTACCGCCGAGCAGTTGGCAGAAATGAAAAAGCTGTCGTTGAAGGTCAACGAAGTGCTGAGCAAGCTGTTCGATGACGCCGGCCTGCTGCTGGTCGACTTCAAGCTGGAGTTCGGCGTATTCCACGGCCAGATCGTGCTGGGTGACGAGTTCAGCCCAGACGGTTGCCGCCTGTGGGACAAAGAAACCCGCAAGAAGATGGATAAGGACCGCTTCCGCCAGGGCCTGGGCGACGTGATCGAAGCCTACGAAGAAGTTGCCAAGCGCCTGGGCGTGCCGCTGTAAGCGGTGCGTTCACGCAAGCGCCTGATACCACGCGATTTTTTTTAAAAAAAGGTTTGCGTTTTAAAAGAACGCTGGTATGATGCGCGGCATTGGAGAGATGCCGGAGTGGTCGAACGGGACGGATTCGAAATCCGTTGTACTGGCAACAGTACCTAGGGTTCAAATCCCTATCTCTCCGCCATATTAAAGGCCCCGAGCGCTGTATAGCCCTCGGGGCTTTTTCGTTTGGGGGAATTTTGGGGGAATGGGGGAGCGTGTAATTCCCCCAAGCGTTCGCTATCATTCCGCCATGGCCTACTACGAAAAGCGCGGTGACGCCTGGCGCGCCCAGATCCGCCGCAAAGGATATCCAACCCTTTCCGCCACCTTTGACACCAAGGCAGAAGCCCAGCGATGGGCCGCCGAGATCGAGGGTGACATGTCGCGTGCTCGTTTCGTTGACATGCGCGAGGCCGAGAGCACCACGCTCGCCGAGGCCCTGGATCGATACCTGTCCGAGGTGACTTCTACCAAGAAGGGCGCCAAGCAGGAGCAGGTCCGCATCAAGAAGTGGAAGGAGCACAAGCTGGCCGGCAAGGGCCTGGCGGCTATCCGCTCTAGCGACATGGCCGCCTACCGCGATGCCGAGCTGAAGGAAGGGAAGTCGACGGCGACAGTGCGCCTCAATCTGGCGGTGATCAGCCATCTCTTTACGGTGGCCACCAAGGAATGGGGAATCGAAGGACTGACCAACCCATGCCGAGCTATCCGGATGCCCAAGGGTAGCAAGGAGAGAGATCGGCGCCCGACGCCGGCGGAGCTCACAGCGCTGTACAAGGCAGCCGGTCAGATGAATGCCCAGCTTCCGGTGTTTATTGAGCTGGCGGTGGAGACGGCAATGCGCCGGTCTGAGCTGTTATTGCTGCGCCGCGACCAAGTGCGCAGCAAGGTGGCATATCTCGAAGACACCAAGAACGGCGAGCGGCGCGCCGTGCCATTGTCCTCCCGGGCGATCGCCCTGCTGGATAGCCTGCCCACGCCGATCGGTGGCGGCCGATACTTTAGCCTTGCCCTCAACACAATCAGCAATTACTTTCCCCGAGCCTGCGAGGCTGCCGGGATTGAAGGGCTGCGCCTTCACGACCTACGCCATGAGGCGACCAGTCGTTTCTTCGAGCGCGGCCTCACCATGATGGAAGTCGCGAGTATCACGGGTCACAAGACCCTGGCGATGCTCAAGCGCTATACGCACCTGAGCCCCCAAGACCTCGCTGAGAAGCTGGGTTGAACATCAAACACTTCAAGGAAGACATATTATGGCGTTTACGGCTATTGAAGCTGCAAATTCCTGCATAACTCGCAGCAGGAATCTCCTCCTAGCGTCTAAAAAATCTGAAAATATTGATGTCCGTGACGACTTGGTCCGGTCGGCGCTGGTCATGGCTATTGGCGCAATGGACTCCTATATGCATTGGATGGTGTTCCAAGAAATCACCGCGGTATCCAAGAATGCGAAGCTCCCCAAGGCATTAGCTAAACTCGATATACCTTTTTCGGATGTCGCGGCACTTGCTGACGCTATGATTGAAGGGCGGCGAGCAGGAAAAGAAACCCGGCCTTGGAACGCATTAAAGAATACGGCTCAAAAACAGTTGCTATACAAAACATTCCAGTCTTTCGACCAAGTCCAGATGGCTATGTCTATGGCAGGAGTCGTGGACGGCTGGGCCAAAGCGGCTAAGGTTCTAAACGTTGGCGTTGCTGATATCAAGGAACGATTGAATCCGTTGGTGCACCGGAGAAATCAAATTGCGCACGAAGGCGATATTCTTCGATCTTCTCGCCCCAGACAACTTAAGTTCAACGACCTAAACCCTGACCAAGTATCTCTGGATGTAGACTGGATAGCATCAGTAATCGCGGCCATCGAATCGATTCGATAGACTCAAGCAACACGCAAAGATGGAGGGGCTTTCCGTTTCCGGCCAGGCTTCGGCTTTGCGTGTTCCCCATCCCGATACTCGCGCAGGAACTTGCGCACGTCCTCTTTCAGCCAGCAGTGCCGGTTGCCCATCTTGAAGCTCTTGGGCAACCACGGCACGCCTCGACGAATGCCCTCTCTGATCGACGCCTCGGTGCGACCCAGCAGCTTGGCCAGGCCTTCGACGGTCAGTACCTCGGTTTCTTCACTCATGCCTTCCTCCCGACCTGGTCCGTCAGGTTCTCATCTTCCGCCTGACCTTTTGCGTCAGCGCCTTTCAGTTCATGCACCACAGACTCGATTCCGGCTACGTAGCTACCTGGCCGGCCAGTTGCTGCCCCGATCAAGCGCTCGATTACTAGCTCGACAGGTGCAGCGCGAAGAGAGGCGACCATGTCGATAGCCCACTCGCGCCCCTGAAGGAACATGTACCGGTTGATCGGCCCTTTGATTACAAGGGGTTCGATGGCTGGCTTTGGCGATTCGGCGTTGATAGGTTCAATCCGGGCAGCCGCTCGCGACTGCACTGAGTTCCGTCGGCCAAGGGCTCTACGCAATGCCATTGTTGCAACGATGTTCACGACACCACCTCCGCCAGAGCCGTCAGCTCAGCCACCAGTGCCTCGGCTCGCCCGTAGAACTTACCGGTGTCCTCGTTCACGAACCGCTCGAGCACGGTGGCCACCGCCTGCTGGTTGGCCAAACCGCGCAGATCGGCGCTGGGCACGGTCACATCGGTAGATGGCTCATGCACGAAAGCCTCCTGACTGATCAGCAGGGTGCGCACCGGCCTGATTCCTTTGCACTTGCTCACCCAGTTCGTCTCGGGTGTACACCAGGGCAGCATGGCCATGTACCAGGCGGTGGCCGAGTTCGCCTTCTGGCTGCTGGTCCAGTAGTCGTGGGCGCAGACGAAGGCCTGGGCGGCTTCCTTGTTCTGGCCGAGGCCCTGCCGCCCCCAGTCGGGCAGTTGGAGCAGGTTGCAGCGCAGGACCTGCAGCTCCTCGATCGACGGGATGTGCCAGCCCCATGTACCACGGATGTTCATTCCCAGCACCTTGCGGGCGATCGCGCTGCCCTCGGCGGCCATGGCTTGGGTGTTGACCATTCCGTCGAAGCGCGATGTGGCGCCGCGGATGCGTGGGCGTGGGCCTTCCTCCTGCCACCAATGGGCAACCACTTCGAACTCCCGGCCTGCGTCGATGACTGCGTGCTCAGCACCATCGAAGAAGAGACGGCCGGCGAAGAAGCCGCCGCCCAGGGGCTGGCCGATGGCGGGGAGGGCGGCGGGGTTGATTGATCGGCGCTTGATCATTGGAAACCTCCTGAAACTATACTGGCGGCTCTGGGCTGGAGGATTATTGACAGGCGAGTATTTGGCTTATAAACCTTGAAAGGCATGAAGTTAATGCTCAGAACACTTCTAGGGATGGGGGAGTTATGAAGAATCGAGGTGCTAGGTTTTGGGAATGGGCAGACCATCAACTTCACCATCGTAGCCATGACGAGAAACTCAGCGATGGCACCACGATTGATGTTCAGAGCCGCCTCTCTCGTACCGGTGTGGCTCAACTCTTTATCGGTGTATATCGCGTTGACGGGCTGCTCCTTCTTGAGGAGTACTACCCGAGCAGGCCGGGCGAGACCATTAGCAAAGCGCTCACCTGGGGCACTGATCGGGCCCGCCTGTTCGCAACGGGCGGCAGTTTGGCTGTTGCCGACGACGGGGCCGTGTAGGAACCCAGGCCGTCCGTGTCCAAGTTGTGAGTCGAAGTGATCGGCCAGCACACGGCGCCCATCCAGGCCACAAGCGGCAGACAGGTCGAACACTTGGCCAAAGGTGGTTTGGCGCTGCTGCAGGGCATCCCACAGCAGCAGGAGCAGGTCGACTTGCTTCATGGCTGCTGCTCCTGCGTGTCCTGCACCACCTGCTGCTGCATTGCCTGCACGCGCAGTGCGGTGTCGATCTCCTGGTCCAGCTCTTCGCCGGATAGCCAGTTATCGCCACGCACCACCAGCAGGTCTTCATCGGGGTCTTCGATGCGCTCGCGGTCGCGGAGAAAGCGGTAACGGCGAGCATCGGCGGCCATGCGGACGTGGTTGTCGATAGAGAACTCTTCGCGGTCAAGCGCTGGGGTAACAAGGTCGCCCTGGCTGGCCCCGGTGATAACAGCCAAGCCGCGCCCGATTGAAACGTGGGCCCCGCGGAGAGCGAACGGCAGGACCTGCTCAAGGCTTCCACCCTCGGGCGCTTTCAAAACCAAGGTGATACGGTCAGGCGCTTGCATGTTGAACCCCCTTGGATTCTGCTGCCTGGGCCAGCGCATCGAGGAGAGCGTTGGCACGGGCGCGTCCATCCAGTTCGTTGCGAATCGCGGTGACGATCAGGGAGTTCATCGAGCGGTCGTCTGCATTGGCTGCCGCTGCAACCTGGTCACGCATGCCATCTGGCAGTCGCACGACGAACTTGTCCGCATCGCGGGAGCCGTATTCAAAGGCCATGGGCCACCTCCTTATTTACCTGCACGGCTTGTTCCTCAGCCAGCAGCTGGCGCCACTCCGATTCGGTGCGGTTGGCGTACAGCGGTTCGGACCGGTCGGGCTCAGGTTGATTTGCCGGCGCCGATTGCTGCAGACCGGCCTGGATGCGCTCGAAGATTTCCTCGCGGTGCACAGCTACGCCTTCCGGCGCTTCGATGCCCAGGCGCACCTGACTGCCCTTCACGCCCAGCACAACAACGGTGATGTTGTCGGAAATCTTGATGGATTCGCCTATGCGGCGAGTGAGGATCAACATGGTCAGAACTCCTTGTGGGGGAGGGCGGCGCTCGCCGCCCTTCCATTCACTGCGTCTTGCGCAGCTCGTTGCGAGGAACCCAGCCGCCTGGCGTCTTCACCATGCAGCCGACATAGGGCGCAAACTTGGTCTGTCGCTCGGTCTGGTAGCCGTACCACTGGCAGGAACCCCAGTTCACCGCCGCAGTGATTGCCAAGCCGGACAGGGCAAGCCCCGCCACGGCGCCCAAGCCGATGTGTTTGCGCTTCACGCCTCGATCCCGAAGTCGGACAGGCGCAGGCCCAGCTCACGGCCGATCTCCGTCAGCACCTTCAGTTCTTCCGGCTCGATCTCGCCATCAGCCTCAGTCACGGTGATCATGTTGACGAACACCTCCTCGGCGTCAGCGGGGTTGTTCTTGATGTCGCGGATCTCGCGCAGGATGTTCAGGCGACCCACGCGGAAGCCGGCCTGCAGCTGCTCGGTGAAGCGCCCCAAGGTGGCGGTGATCTCGGCGCCGAAGTGCTCGAGGTTTTTGTTGGAGCGGATGAGCTGATCGATCTTGTCGGTCTCCGACTTCTCAATCTCGCCGTCCGCCGCGGCCACCAAGATGCAGCCGCCGACAATGGCCTGCATCAGGTCACGGTTCTCGACCTTCTTGATCTCCGCTTTGGCGTTGCTGACTTTCTTACCGAACAATTTGCCGAACATGGGTGTTTCCTCTTGGGTTGGTGGAGCTTTTTCCAGGCAAGCCGGGGGCCTGCCGAGTAACTTGGCTTTCAATGAAAGTTATGGTGTCACTTTGCGGAAGTTATGCCTTGAACAGGCTGAATACTTCGCGCTTTCCTTTGCCGACCATCCCGGCAATTGCAGACACTTTCAGCTGTGCATCCGTGTGCCGCTTGATTTGATCAGCATCAAGCTCACCGAGGCGGGTGTTCTTCATCACCTTCTCGCACTTGTTGAACTCCCGGCGAACTCCCTGCATTGCATTGTCCACAGCGATGAAAGCTTGATCACTTGGCGGAACAATCCGGTATCCCTTCCCGCGCACGCTGACAATGTAAATCTGGTGCTGGGTCAGTAGCGCCTCTTTGAACTGCTCGACACGATCCAGAATGATGAACTGGCAGTTGACCATTTCCTTCGCACTGGTCGGCTTCGGCAGGTTGAGCGCCCACTCCAGCCAGGCGTGACTGATGAGCTGGCCGTCTTCGAACTTGTCAGCTTTGAACTGCTCGATCGCCTTTTCCAGGCTCCAAGTGTTCGGCTTGAGCGGCACGACAGCCATCACAGCACCTCCACGGTGAAGCGGCCGAACTTCGGGCGGTAGTCACCGACGCCGCAGTACTGGCCAGCGTCTTCCAGGCATTTCAGAACCTGGTCGCGGTCGATGGATTCCTGGTCGTAGGCGATCTCGCAGACCACGGCCCAGGAGCGGAAGAGGGGTCGATACCGCGTGATTCGGGCGGTGCCGACCTTGACCGAGCGGGCGTCGTAGAACTGCTCATCCCACAGCCCCTCAACGGTGCGCGGACCTTCGTAGATGATGGGGCAGCGGGTGTCCATGATCTCGACCGAGCGCTTGAGTTGGGTGCCCATCTTCGAAAGTTTGCCACCTGCGACAAGTGCAGACTCGATGTTGATGCCGGGCAAGTACGGTCCGATATCTTCCGAGAAGTACAGGCCACCGCGCCATTCGCTACGGGCGATAAGTTCGTGGTCTTCATCGGTTTTCTTGCGCTTAGAAGTCAGCTGCTTATGCGCTTTGGTAAGTTTGTTCAGCGGATCGGCGAACACGTCGGAGTGAACAAGAAGCGGACGGGTGCCAGTGAGTTTAACTTTCAGAGTTTGCATGGATATCTCCAATAGATAGCTGCGTGTGCCTTTTCGCCAAATGCGATGCACGGTGCTTTGCGTGTTGGAACTTCAAAACAACCTCAGGGGAAGTTGCTTTGAAGTTGTCACCAGTTACGCTGGTGACCCCGTGCGGATTACCGCCCGTGCCGCGCCACACCCGACCATGGCTCGCCATGCCTTGCCCGGCCTCGCCCCAGGTGCTTTCGCACCGCAATGACCACTCAACGAATGGCCATTACGCTGACCAGCAGCCCCTGCCGCACCAGACCGAACCATGCCGCACCCGGCCCAGCCCTGCCGAAACCAGCCATGCCTCATGATGCTTTTGCACCGCTCAACCGCCTCTGTGAAGCGGCTGAACGCTGAATCAGCCCGCGCCCAGCCAAGCCAAACCTGACCCCGCCTCGCCCAGCCGTAGCTGGCCTTGCCATATGATGTTTTCACACCGCACAACACACCCGCGGATGCGCTGTACGCTGAGAAATCAGCCCTTGCCCTGGCCCGCAATGCCTCGCCGCGCCTTGCCGTGCCGCCCATGCCGCGGCTCTTGGTGACTGGAGCCACCGGAAAACCCTCTCTTCGAAAGGGCAGACCGCTGTAAACAGCCCTTGCCTCGCCCGTCCCGGCCACGCCCGACCAGGCCATGCCTGACCTCACCTCAGCCCGCCATGCCTTGTGATGCTCTAGCACCGGACAACGCCCTCACCGAAGGCGCTCGCCGCTGCTACGCCAGCGCTACCTGCAGCTCGACCCGCCGCGCTGCCATCCTGGTTTCGATACGCTTTTCGCCGCCGCCTCGGCGCACCCGAAGCGCAACGTCATCACCGATCATCGAATGCAGAGTCAGCACCAAGGCCAAGGCCGTCGCGACAGGACTGATCAGCCCTTTCTGCATGGCCACTGCGACGAGCTGCGCCCGGCGGGTTACGCCCAGCTTCGTGGTTGCGCTCAGCACGCGCTTCTTGATCGAGTCAGGCTGAACGCCAAGATCGCGCGCCAGCTCTTTCGAGGTCTGACCTGCAGCAATACCCAGCACGCACTGGACTTCACGAGGGGAAAGCTCACGCCCCAGGAAGCCGGTCCAGCCATTGGCGGTTATGGTGGTTGCTGCGGTCATGGTGGTGCTCCGTGCTGTGTGTTGGTGTCAGTAAAATTAGCTGTGCTTTATTTTTATGTCAACAGCGCAGCTAATTTATTTTCTGATGGGTGCAAAAAACCCGCCGGATGGCGGGTTCGTGATGAGGTGATCTGCCTAGATCCTGCTGAGAATCTTGCTTGGTGCCAATATGTTCCCGACGTAGTGGATTTTGTCTATGTCTGACCAGTCTATGGTTCGGCGTTCGTATGCCGAGTTCACGGACATCACACTGACTCCATCCTCGCTTTCGAAGAGAAGCTCCTTGACCATGCTCTGCCCGTCGGAAGTGGTCACCATCACATACTCCCCTGGAACGAGCCGATGATTAGGCTCGCACACCGCGACCCACCCACTACGAATAGCTGGGGCCATTGAATCGCCCTTCAGTCGCAACGCATAGGCATCCTCATCCCTAGACCAAGTTTCTACCCATCCGTCTGAGTTATCCAAGCCAACCCAATAGCCATCATTCCCAAGCTGGGCGGTACCCACGATTTCGATCCTTCGAGGTGCGGTTGTGATTGGAGGGCCTGGCTCCACGTTGCCAGCTTGAATGGACGGGTAGGTGAGATGCTGAACACTCTGGGCGAGCCTGGGGCTAACATCTTCTGGCGCGAAATCCAAAGCTTTGGATAGCCGCATGAGAGCATCCAGATTCAGAGCAAGCTTACCAGTCATATATTGGTTAACAGTGCTCTGTGGGGATTTCCACTCACACCGCTCCCCGATCTCTGTCTGAGTAAGAGCGATCCCTCTGCTGCGGGCCTCTGATTTTCGCTTGTTGTAGATGTCCTTGAGCCTTGCGCTCTCGGCAATCTCTTCAGGCGTAAGTGGGCGTCTGTGTCTGGTTATCATGTGCGAACCCTATTAGCAGAGCTTATATCTTGCAACCAGCCTTGCTAATCAATGCTTGCGGCGAAAATAAAGCGTGGCTAATATTTGGATGAGTTCCTGATCGAGAAGTCATCATGAAAGAAATTAAGCTGGCTGACTTCCTTCGGTGCAAAGGCACCCAGCCGCAGCTCGCCAAGGCCGTTGGCGTTACCCAAAGCGCGATTTCGCAGATGGCTAAATCGTCTCGCGATATTCGTGTCCGCGTTTTCGAGGATGGACGCATTGAGGTCATTGAGTTCCGGATCCTCAACCGTTGTGCAGCTGCCGGCAATGAGGCTCCGCCGACCTTGACGCAAACGATACCCCCAACCTCCAATCTGCGCAGCTCCACTGGGGTGGCTGTTCACCCATCCAGTACCGCGCAGGCCTCCCCATGAAGGCCTCTCAATCCCTCTTTTTGCTGAGCGGTTGACCTTTTCGACCGCCCACAAAAAAGCCCAGCCTGAGCTGAGCTTCTTAGTCGCTACCAGTTCGCACCTGGTGGCTTTGGCATCACTTTGTCTTTCGAAGGGACAAATCAATGAAAGCAGAAAATACCACCACGCCATCATCGGCGCAACCCATCCTCACCGTCGAGACCGGCTTCTTGGATACGCCGATTGATAATCGGGGTGTGCACCTGCTCAACGTAGCGGCCGGCACGAACGCCGAGGACGCATTGCGGGCAGCTCGCACGCTGTCCTCGGGTTTGAGCCAGCTTTGCTCCCACCTGCACGACAGCTTGAACATGGGCGAGCTGTGCTACTGCGATGGCGCGGCGACTCTCGCGTTTCTGGGCGAGACCGTGAGCGCGCTGATCTGGTCGGTCGAGAAGAGCGTCGCCCGCGCAGCTGCCGGTGGGGGTGAGCAATGACTAATCAGCCCACAACAATCGCGCATCCTTTCGCTCCCAGTGGCGCCAGCGAAGTCTTTGAGGCGGTGGCGGGTGTTCCACTTCACGAGTCCTTGGATGCAGCCACTGATCGCTTGGAAGCGGTTCTTGCTGGTCTCCGCGACTTGATGACTGAACCGACCGTTTCCAACCAAGCCACCTTGATTTACTTCGCCGCCGACGCAGCGCTCGCCTTGGTGTACAGCGCCCATGCCGGTGTCGCTCCGGGGCAGGGAGGTGCTGCATGAGCGCTGACCAGCTTGAGACCATTGCCCAGGACGCTACCTTCCAGGTCCAGTGCGCCATGTGCCAGATCGACTGGCTGCGCAGCGTCCTGCACGTGCTTGAGGACCGCCTAAATACGTCCGGCGATAAGCACGGCGCCAATTTAGCGAATCTGGCTATTTACAACGCCGATGACTGGCATAACGCGCTGGATGATCAGCGGGAGACCTTGGAGAAGCGTATCGACGAAGCAAGCGCCGCGCCACAAAACCCTGCTGTTGCAAAACGTGGCGCGGGAGGTGCGGCATGAACCTGCCTTCTACTGCGTTCACCACCATGGACACCACCGAACTGCTGGCGCTGGTCAACGAGGCCCGTGCTGCGTTTGGCGAAGGATCGGTTCGTCACAACGACTTCGTTGCTCGCTGCAAGGATGAGCTTGATGGGGAGCACTACGAAAGTTTCGTAGTGCAAAATTTGAACAACACTCAGTCCGAAGGGCTTCGCCTCACAGCTGACCAATGCAAGTTGGTCGCCATGCGTGAGTCGAAGGGTGTTCGTCGCCGCGTGCTTGCCCGCCTGAATGAGCTGGAAGGGCAGCAGACGCGCCCAATGACCCAGGCCGAGCTGATTGCCGCTAGCGCGAACCAATTGGTAGCCATCGAGCGGCAGCAAGCCGCCCACCAGGTGGCGCTTGAGCGGGTCGAGGACCGCACCACCAGGCTGGAGCAGGTCCGCTACCTCGATTCGGTGCCCAGCGGCTTCGAGACCATCACCACGATTCGCGACCGAATAAACCGCCGCCACGGCCTGCCCGCCTGGGTTGTGAATGCGGTGATGCGCGAGGTGAGCTGTGCGCCGCTGCCGTACGCCTTCGTCCGCAGCCGCCACGCTGACGAAGGAGGGCAGCCGTTCGCCATCTGGCCCAAGCCGGCGATCACCCAGCGCTTTGACCGGTTCGTGGCCGAGTGCACCTACGAAACCGCCGAGCGCGCCACCCATCCAGAGATCCCACAGGGGCGGTTCAAGATCCGCGCGAGGCAGCAGTCATGAGGAAGCCCACCAAGAAGCAGCTCATTCAGCAGGTCGCAGAAAGGGCGGCTGAATACTACCTAGCGCAGGCTATGGCTCGACGCATGAAGATGCGGCTTAACCGCGAGTACGGTGCGTTCTTCATGGCCAGGGGTGAGCCCGATCCCAATAGTCGTCGTATCGACCCATCGAACCCGATGTACGAGGCAGTGATTGCCTACACGGCAGGCACCTACGATCTGTACCAGAAGGCGCTGCGGGCCAAACACAACGCCAAGCGAGCAATGGAGTCAGCCATCAGGGCGATGATCGGCCCCGCCGTCGATCTCGAGCCACCGCTTGCCCCTTCGCCATTGCCACCGATGCCGCTGAGGCGCACCACCGCAACCGGGGAGACCCTGCAATGAACCAGTCTACCCCCCCCCAGGCGCTCCAGCAGCGCTCTGGCGCGTCAATCATCACCGGCCCATGGCCTACCTACAGCCAGTTCAAGGGCTTTCCAGAGCGAGAGCGGTGGGCGCTGTACGAACTGGCCAAGGCTGGGCGCCAGGCCATGGAAGACAACGGCTTCGAGATGGCCGAGAGCTACGAAGCCTTCGTGCGCCGTGTCACAGAGGAGCTTGAGCTGTGAGTATCCAATCCATGACCTGGGCGCTTGAGCAACGCGTGGTCACCGACCCCACTTGCCGCCATGTGCTTCTGTGCCTGGCCAACTACGCCGACAAGAACGGGCGCGGGGCGTTTCCCTCTGCGTCAAGCCTGTCTGACGACACCGGGCTTTCCGAGCGGACCATCCGTTACAAGCTCGACGCCTTAGAAGCCGCTGGAGTTATCCGGCGTGGGAACCAGGCGATTGCCGCTGCCTACATTGACCGCTATGACCGGCGGCCGGTGGTCTACGACATGGTCGAAAATCGGGGTGCACCAGCTGCACCCCGCGATGACGAGGATGCTGAACGGGGTGCAAATGAAGACGCTACGGGGTGCAGCTCACAACAGAACGGGGTGCAAATGAAGACAGAACGGGGTGCACCAGCTGCACCCAATCCGTCATCTATCCGTCAGTTATCCGTCAATAACCCAAAGAAGCGGGCAGGCAAGCCTGCGGGGGAGAAGTCAGCCAAGTTTGATCCTCTGAGCGCGAAGCCTGTGAACGTGTCGGCTGAGACCTGGGCCGACTGGTGCCAGCACCGCAAAGAGATCCGCAAGCCGCTGACCGCAACGAGCTGCAAACAGCAGGCCGAGGATCTGGCCAACCACCCAAACCCCGATGCTGTGATCAAGTTGTCGATCGGCAAGGGGTGGACAGGGCTCTTCCCTGACAGCGCTCTCCCTGCTCGGGCTGGAGAGCAGACCAATGCAAGCGCAGTGCTGCAAGTGCCTGCCCACCACCAGGAGATGTACCCTGATGACTTCATCTAAATTCAGGCCAGCCCCTTTCGAGCAAGCCACCGGCGTTGCTCAATGCGAAGTGCCTGGTCATGGTCAATACGAAGCAAAACAGGTCGAGCAGTTTGATGGCGGGTGGAAGGCAACTGATTGCCCTCGCTGCCGCTGGGAGGCTCTGAACCTCCAATGCGATGCCAGCGTGCGTGACGCTGCGTACGCCGAGAGGGAAGCCGAAGAGCTCAACCGTGACCTGTTCGCCACCGGCATCACGCCGCGCTTCCGGGGCTGCACGTTCGACACCTTCATCACCAACGCCGACTCCGCCAAGGTTCGCGCCCAGTCTATTTGCCGGCGCTACGCCGAGGAGTTTGAAGACCACTACCGGGCTGGGCGCGCACTGATGCTGCTGGGCGAGGTTGGGAACGGTAAAACCCACCTGGCGTGCGCCATCCTTCAGCACGTCGTGCGGGAATACGCAGCCAAGGGCCTGATTGTCACTGCCGAGGCGATCATGCAGGCCGTGACGGACAGCTTCCGCAGCAACGCCGGGCCTTCGAAGTCCGACCTGCTGGCTGAACTGGCTGCAGTCGACCTGCTGGTGATCGATGAGGTCGGCATGCACACGCCGCGTCCAGGCAAGGATTTCATGCCCAGTCTGCTGCATGAGGTGATCGACCGACGTTATCAGCTTGTTCGACCGACGATCCTGATCAGCAACCAGGACCGCGAGCAACTGCCGGCCTTCATTGGGCCGCGGGCCATGGACCGCCTGCGCGAGAACGGCGGCCTACTGGCTCCCTTCACATGGTCGTCAGCGCGTGTTGGAGGGGTTGCATGATCAACCAAGATTATGTGGCTTGCACAAAGGATGTGTCACGGTTGCACAGCCCTGAGTCGGAGCACGCCCTGATCGGCGCCATGATCCACCAGCCAGCGCTCATTGACGACGTGAAGCTTGAGGTCGGGGATTTCTACCAGGCCGACTGCGCGGAGCTGTTTGAGTTGCTGCTGGCGCTCAAAGCGAAGGGGCGGCAGATCGACGTGGTAACCCTGTCAGATGCCAGGCCGACCTTGGCAGACGGCCGTGGCACGCTGGCAGTGGCTGCTCACATCGCTCACAACACGCCGAGCGCAGCAAACTTCGCAGAGTACGCCCGGATCGTGAAGCAGCGGTCTGTGGCCCGCCGGGTGATCGCTGCTGCGCACATCATGTCGGAGCGTCTGAAAGATGGCGACTCGCTGGACGAAGTGCTGGCGCAGGGGCAGCAGGCCTGGATCGCCCTTGAGGCGGAAGGTTTGGATTCCCGCAAGCGGTACCGCTTCGTGGGCGAGATCCTGCCCGAGGCAATCGACGGGATTGACCGCCGGTTCTACCGCGAGGTGGTGCTGGGCTTCGATACCGGGCTGCCATCGCTCGACAAGTTCATTCCCGGCATCTGCGCCGGGCACATGGTCGTCATCGCTGGCGCCCCGGGTAGCGGCAAGACCACCCTGGGCCTGGGTATCGCAGAGCGGGTGGCGTTGGTGGCCAAGTCCACGTCGCTGGTGTTCAGCCTTGAGATGACGGATGTGGAGCTGACAAACCGGTCGCTGGCCTCAGTGGGTAGCGTGCAGTTGAAGCACATCACCGAAGGACATTCGATGGCCGACAGCGACTGGCCAGGCCTGACGGCGGCTGTGAGCAAGCTCGATGGCGCTCCGCTGATCTTCTGTGATGACGCCTCCCTGACGATGCGCGATATCCGTCAGATCTGCCGCACGGTCAAGCGCGAGCATGGCCTGGGCTCCGTCACGCTGGACTACATCGGCCTGGTCAACGGCGAGAGTAAGTCGGCCAGTCGATATGAGCAGGTCACCGACATCAGCAAGTCGATCAAGCGGCTGGCCAAGGAACTGGGAGTGCCCGTGATGGTGCTGGCGCAGTTGAACCGCGGCCCAAACAACCGGGCGAACAAGCGCCCCACGAAGAGCGATCTGCGTGACTCTGGCCAGATCGAGGCCGACGCCGACGTGGTGGTGCTGGTCCACCGAGACAGCGATTCCGAGGAGGGGCAGTCGGGCGTCACTGAACTGATCGTGGACAAGAATCGTCATGGTGAAACCGGCATCTGCCGGGTGCAGCACCAGGGTGCTTATCACCGGTTCGTCGAGCTAGTCGGGTACCAGCCAAGCAACGAAGAAGTCGAAATGGGCAGGACATTTGCCGGCCGCCACCGCACCAAAGGAGCTCAGTATGAAACTTTTTGACCTGTGGCCAGGCCACAAACCACCCGCTCGCACTCCGACCCGGCCCGTCGTATCGGTCACCGTGACCAAGCGCGCTGGTGCCGGGCAGCCTGTTGCCACTGGCAATACCCCGAAACCCGAAGGCGTGCATCAGCGTTTGGTCGGCCCACGTGAGTTGCCCGACACTCTGGAGGCCTGCGAGACCCTGCATGAGCAGCTGGTGGCTGACGCTATCCGCCTGGAGCTGTCGCTGGCGCAGGCCGTCGAGCGGGCCATCCAGGGCACGCCATACGACCGAGCCTGGTACAACCGGGCGAAGGCAGCGCTCAAGCACATCAACCATGACCGTACCCGTGCCCTGTACCGCTGTGGACAGTTGCGTAAGGAGGCCAAGCCGCAAGCCCAGCAGAACATGGACCGGGTCATCCTCGATGTGATCAAGGAGTCGCTGCCCGCCGACCAGTTCTTGGGCTATGTGCGAATTGCCGAGGCCCGTGTGGCCCAAGGAGTCGCTCGATGAGCAACGTAACTGCGGCGCTGCCGCGCAAAAGCCTGACCGCCGTTGAGCGCAAGTTCCTCTCAGTCGGAAACCGCATGCTGCTGGACCTACCCAACGGCCGCCTGGCCTCGGCAGCCTTGATGGATATCGTGACTGACTGGCACGCTGCCCGAGCCAACAAGGGGTTCGAAGAGTTCGCGAAGGACTGGATCATCGAGGGCAACGCCAAGAACAAACACGCCCACAAGCTCCTGTGCGAGCTGTTCGGCCTGGATACCGACCCAACGCCCCGGAGGGCTGCATGAAGAAACGAACCTACGCGGACAAGGCGCTGGGCGATACCGAGTACATGCTCGAGCAGTGGGGCTGGTGGCGAATGTGTGAGATGGGAGTGCCACGTTACGTGTCGCCTCTCTATGCGCTCATGCGCGACAACGTACCCAGCGAGGGCGGTGCTCGGCAGCATGTCATCACAGACGACCTGGCCCTGATCATCGACGGAGCGGTGGCCAGGCTGACGAAGCGCAACCAGCAAATGGGTGACTTCGTCTGGGCCTACTACGGCTCAAAGCACCCAGCCATGCGAGTCGGAAGGGAAGCAGGCATGTCCGAGCGCAAGGCCCGGGAGATCATCAAGGCCGGCGTTGCATGGATCGACTGCGCCCTCGAAGAAATTCGAGAAGCTGCGTAAAAAGATCTATGCGGGCGGATAAACACCTGTTTTCATAGCAGCGTGTCCAGCTTGCAACGTTACGCGACACAGACAAACCCCGGCCATCGTGTCGGGGTTTTGTGTTTTTGAGGGGCTTCGATTCAGGTAGCCCTCCAGAAAAAGCATTTTTCTTGTATGAGGGAACGATTTGATAGCGCTATGATTCTGATAGGTTGCTACTCAATAATATGGAAGACCGTGAGTATGAAAAACGTTCTCGCCGTTGTGGCGCTTTCCCTTTTCGCTGCGTCCGCCGGAGCGGCTGAGCTATCCGGAGCGCTTGGCGCGACAGGCCAAGGTGGTCTTACAGCGCGCGTCGGCATTGGCTTTAACTGGGACAAAAGCTGGTTTGAATCCAGTACTGGCCGTCTCACCGGTTATTGGGATGCTGGCTACACCTACTGGGAAGCAGGCGATGCTTCAGGTGGGGCTCACTCGCTGTCCTT
>NZ_BLJG01000051.1 GCF_009932375.1 Pseudomonas juntendi | reverse complement strand
GCTTCGCGGGCACGCCCGCTCCCACAATGAATCGCGCAGGCTTTTCAAGTTTTGAGAAAGGCAGTGGCTCCTGCAGGCACCGTGCTTGGCTTTCAGGCGAAGGCCGCCAATACATCTTCGGCGAATGCCTGCTGTGCCTCGCCGGCCACCTGCGCCCGGTGCCGGGCCAGGGTAAACGGCACGACAAAATCCAGCCCCGGGTCCAGCGCCCACAGTTGCCCCTCGGCTTCCCAGGCCAGGGCGCTGTGACACGGCAGATAACCAATGTGCCTGCCCGACAGAATGAACGTCAGCACGCTCTCGATCTGTTCTGCCACCGCCATGCCGTGCCTGCTCTGGAACGGCTCGTCGCCCTCGATGAAACGGTACGGGTGGCGCACTTGGTCCTGCTCCAGCAAACGCTGGCGCGGCACCTGCGGCATGCCGAACAAGGGATGCCCTTTGCCGCAGTACAGCCGCTGCCGTTCCTCGAACAAGGGCTGATAGTCGAACGCCGCCTGTTTACCGGAAAAATAGCTGATGGCGTAGTCCAGCCGCTGCTCCAGCAACAACCGCTCCAGCTCCGCCGGTGGCGCACTGATCAGTTCCAGTTGCACCGACTCGACGCGGCGGCGAAATGCCGCGATCGCCGCCGCCAGCTTGAGGCTCACCTGCTTGTCCTGGTTTTCCGCCAGGCCGATGCGCACGGTGCCCAGCAGTCGCCCGGCAACACCGTTGGCCTGCTGGCGGAACTGCTCGATGTTCAGCAGCAGCGTGCGCGTGGCTTCCAACAGCATCCGGCCTTTCTCGGTCAGCCGGAAACCACCCTTGCCCCGGCTGCACAGGCGGTAGCCCAGGCGTGTTTCCAGCTGGGCCATGCGTTGGCTGATGGTGGGCTGGCTCAAGCCCAGCAGCCCCTGTGCAGCGCTGAAGCCACCGGCCTCGGCTACAGTGACGAACAGCCGCAGCAGGTGCAGGTCGGGGTCATGCACTTGTCCGAGCATTGCATTGCTCCTGGTGAATGTCAGCTTTGCAAACTTGCCATTTCTTCAATGTAACCCGGCTGACATGCTCGCGGCATCCACCCATTTGCCGAGGTGTCTGTCATGCGTTCATCGTTGTGCCTGTTGTCGCTGGTACTGGCCTTGCCGCTGCAAGCCGAAGAGAAAGTCGTGAACCTTTACAGCTGGGCCGACTATGTCGCCCCGCAGACCCTGCAGCGCTTCGAGCAGGAGACCGGCTACAAGGTCCGCTACGACACCTTCGATACCACCGAAGTGCTGGAAACCAAGCTGCTTACCGGGGGCAGCGGTTACGACGTTGTCGTGCCGTCCGCCACGGTGCTGGCGCGGGCGCTGAAGGCCAATGCCCTGCAGCCGTTGCAGGCCCAGGCCATGCCCGGCTATGCCAACCTCGACCGCGACCTGCTGGCCAAGCTCGCCGAGGCCGACCCCGGCAACCGTTACGCGGTGCCTTACACCTGGGGCACGCTGGGCCTGGGGGTGAACGTACAGGCGGTGCGCCAGCGCCTGGGCGAGGTACCGCTGGACAGCCTCGACCTGCTGTTCAAGCCCGAGTACGCCAGCCGCCTGAAAGACTGCGGTATCGCCATGCCGGACTCGCCGCAGGAAGTGATCGGGGTGGCCCTGAACTACTTGGGCAAGGACCCGTACAGCCAGAGCAAGGAAGACCTGGCAGCTGCCCAGAAGCTGCTGGGCCAATTGCAGCCGTCGATCAGCTACGTTGCCAATGGCCGGCAGATCAGCGACCTGGCCAACGGCAGCGTGTGCCTGGCGCTGACCTACAACGGCGATGCCGCCATGGCCGCCGACCAGGCCCGGCGTGCCGGCAAGCCGTTCGAGTTGATCTACCGCATCCCCCGCGAGGGCACGCTGGTGTGGCAAGACAACCTGGCCATCCCCAAGGATGCACCGCACCCGGAGGCGGCGCGGGCGTTCATCGCCTTCATGCTCAAGCCCGAGTCGGTGGCGGCGCTGACCAACACGCTGTTTTTCGCCAACGCCAACCAGGCCGCCACGCCGCTGGTGGATGAAGCCGTGCGCACCGACCCGGATATCTACCCACCGGCCGAAGTTCGTCAGCGGCTGTTCGCCGACCGCAGCATGGCCCTGGCCGACCTGCGCCAGCGCAACCGCCTGTGGACTGCCTTTCGCAGCCGCCAATAACCCTGCAGACCGAGGAGCCCGACCGTGGAGCAAGCCTTGAACAACGACCAGGCCATTACCCGCGACAGCCTGTATGGCACTGCCGCCGAAAGTACCTATGCCGGCATCACCAGTTTTGCTCGCCGCCGCTACAGCCGCGACCTGCGTGGGGTGGATGTGGTGGTCAGCGGCGTACCGTTCGATACCGCCACCAGCAACCGGCCCGGCGCACGCTTCGGCCCCAGGGCCATTCGTGCCGCCTCGGTGCAGCAGGCCTGGGCCCGCCACTGGCCGTGGGCGTTCGACCCCTTCGACCACCTGGCGGTGATCGACTATGGCGACTGCGCCTTCGACAGCGGCACGCCGCAGTCGGTACCCGGCAGCATCGAAGCCCATGCCGAACGCATTCTGCAAGCCGGGTGCGCGATGCTCACCCTGGGCGGCGACCATTTCATCAGTTACCCACTGTTGAAGGCCCATGCCCGCCACCATGGCCCGTTGGCGCTGGTGCATTTCGATGCGCACAGCGACACCTGGCCGGACGAGGAGGGCAAGCGCATCGATCACGGCACCATGTTCTGGCATGCCGCCCGTGAAGGCCTGGTCGACCCCGCCCACTCGGTGCAGATCGGCCTGCGGACCACCAACGACGACAGCCAGGGCTTCGCCATCCTGGACGCCCGGCAGGTGCACCGGCAGGGCACCGAGGCGGTCATTGCGGCGATTCGCCAGCGCGTGGGCGAGCGCCCGGTGTACCTGACCTTCGATATCGACTGCCTGGACCCGGCCTACGCGCCTGGCACCGGCACGCCGGTGTGTGGTGGCTTGAGCACGGTGCAGGCACTGGAGATTCTCGGCGGGCTGCGTGGCATCAACCTGGTCGGCATGGACTTGGTGGAAGTGGCACCGGCTTACGACCATGCCGACATCACCGCCCTGGCCGGGGCAACCCTGGCGATGGAGATGCTGTGCCTGTATGCCGCCCGGCACAAGGTCGATACCGGCCAATGAGGGGGGGCCGCCAGCCGCCTCCGCTGCGCCTGCTGAAACATCAGGATGCAACTCCACCTGCTTTCACACATCTGGCCGCGAACCCCTGGCGCCTCAGGCTATCAAAGCCAGCAGGCGCCGCGTTTTCGTACAGGAGGTGAAGCATGAGTCCGACATTGCCCACGCTGGCCCTTGGCCTGGCCTTGTGCCTGCCCGTGCACGCGGCTCCACAGCCACCGTTGCAGCTCGCTGCCGACTACCGCAACCCGTACAACAGCCCGATTCAGCGCGCCAACCCCAACAGCCGCCAAGGCAGCCTGCCGGCCACCCCGCCGGTGCGCGGCCCGTCTACCGAGCCGCAACAGCGTGTGCCCACGCTGGACAACCGCGGCATCGGCAATGGCGACAACCTGCGTCGCCAGCAGCAAACCCCGAACCTGGAACCGTCCCGGCCAGCGCGCGACAACCCGCGTGCGCCATAAGCCCACTTGAAAGGAATTGTGCATGCTCCGAGCACCCTGGCTAGCCACCCTGACCGCCGCTGCGCTGCTGCCCCTGCTGGCCCAGGCCGCGTCCGAACAGCAGTTTCCCAGTGAAGAAGGCAGCCTGACCGTCAGCACCGTGGCCGATGGCCTGCGCAACCCATGGGCACTGGCTTTCCTGCCGGGTGGCAAGGACATGCTGGTCACCGAGCGTGCCGGCAACCTGCGCCTGGTCAACGCCGAGGGCAAGGTCGGCCCGCCCATCAATGGCGTGCCGAAAGTGTGGGCCGAGGGCCAGGGTGGCCTGCTGGATGTGGCGTTGTCGCCAGACTTCGCCAAAGACCGCACGGTCTACCTGTCCTTCGCCGAGGAGGGCAGTGACGGCAAGGCCGGCACGGCGGTCGGCCGCGGGCAATTGTCCGAAGACCGCGCCCGGCTGGAGAACTTCAACGTGATCTTCCGCCAGCAGCCCAAGCTGTCGGTGGGTAACCATTTCGGCTCGCGGCTTGTGTTCGACCGCGATGGCTACCTGTTCATCGCCCTGGGCGAGAACAACCAGCGCGCTACCGCGCAGGACCTGGACAAACTGCAGGGCAAGGTCGTGCGAATCTGGCCAGATGGCGAGGTGCCCAAGGACAACCCGTTTGTCGGCCGGGGCAATGTGCGGCCGGAAATCTGGTCGTATGGCCACCGCAACCAGCAAGGTGCTGCGCTCAACCCCTGGACTGGCAAGCTGTGGACCCACGAACACGGCCCGCGCGGTGGTGATGAAATCAATATTCCCGAGGCCGGCAAGAACTACGGTTGGCCGGTCGCCACCCATGGCATCAATTATTCGCTGCTGCCGATTCCCGAGGCCAAGGGCAAGCATGTCAAGGGTATGGTCGACCCACACCATGTCTGGGAGAAGTCGCCGGGCATCAGCGGGATGGCGTTTTACGACAGCCCCACCTTCAAGGCGTGGGACCACAACCTGTTCATTGGTGCGCTGGCCACGCAGGAACTGATCCGCTTGCAATTGAAGGGTGACAAGGTGGTGCATGAAGAGCGCCTGCTCGGTGATCTGAAAGCGCGCATCCGCGATGTACGGGTGGGGCCGGATGGGTATGTGTACGTACTCACCGATGACAAGGACGGCGCGCTGCTCAAGGTCGGCCTGAGCAAGGAGCCCTGAACCTGGCGCGCCCTTGGCCGTGTAGAATGCGGCATGGCCATGACCCCGCAATTCCTTTACCAGCAAGCCCTGGCTACCCAGGGCTATGTCGCCGACCCTGCCCAGGCGCGCGCCGTTGACGCCTTGCAGGGCTGTTTTCAGGCCCTTGGACAGGGCCGCCCGGCCCAGGGTATATACCTATGGGGGCCGGTCGGCCGTGGCAAGACCTGGCTGATGGACCAGTTCCATCGCTGCCTCACCGTGCCCAGCCGACGCCAGCATTTCCACCATTTCATGGCGTGGGTGCACCAGCGCCTGTTTCAGCTGAACGGCACTGCCGACCCATTGCAAGCGCTGGCCCGGGAGCTCGCCGGCCAGATCCGGGTGTTGTGCTTCGACGAACTGTTCGTCAACGACATTGGCGATGCGATCATTCTTGGCCGGCTGTTCCAGGTGCTGTTCGACGAGGGCGTGGTGGTTGTCGCCACGTCCAATCAGCCACCCGAGCAACTGTACCGCGACGGTTTCAACCGCGAGCGCTTCCTGCCGGCTATCGCCGCAATCCAGCGCCACATGCAGGTGCTGCCGGTGGCTGGCGGGCAGGATCACCGCCTGCACCCCGGCGCAGCGCAGCAGCGCTACTGGGTGGTAGAGGCGGGGCAGGCCAGTCGGCTGGGCGAGGTGTTCCGCCAGCTTGGCCCCGACGATGGCGGCACCGACCGGCCGTTGCCGATCGGCACCCGGCAAGTCCAGGTGGTGCGCCGCAATGACCACGCCATCTGGTGCCGTTTTGCCGACCTGTGCGAGCAACCCCTGGCAGCCGTGGATTTCATGGCTTTGTGCGACCGTTTTGCAGCCATTCTGTTATCGGCAGTGCCGGCGCTGGGCGGTGAACAGCGGGCGGGGCGCATTGCCCGTGGCACCGAGGATGCGGCGCTGCGGGTAGTGGCGGGCGATCGCCAGCTACCCGCCTTGTCGCCCAAGGACGACGCGGTGCGCCGGTTCATTGCCCTGGTCGACGAATGTTATGACCGCCGGGTGGCGTTGTACCTGGAGGCGCACGTACCGTTGGATGCCCTCTACACCCAGGGGTACCTGGCGTTCCCTTTTCAACGCACCCTGAGCCGGCTACGGGAGATGCAACTGCAGCGGTTTGGAGGGGGCTAAGCCCGACAGCCGCTCAGCGCCCCAACCATTCGATCAGCGTGCGGTTGAACCTGACCGGCTCTTCGATCTGCGGCGCGTGCCCCATGCCTTCGAAGGTGATCAGCTCACCCTTGGGGATCAGCTTGGTCACCTGCGGCCCCAGTTCGGCGTACTTGCCCAGCCTGGCCTTGACCTGCGGCGGCGCGATATCACTGCCGATCGCCGTGCTGTCCTTGTCGCCGATCATCAGCAAGGTGGGCATCTGCAGGTCCTTGAACTCGTGGTACACCGGCTGGGTGAAGATCATGTCGTAGATCAATGCCGAGTTCCACGCCACCGCTTCATGCCCGGGGCCCTGGTTGAGCCCCACCAGCATCTGCACCCAGCGCTCGTATTCCGGCTTCCAGCGGCCCGCGTAATACGTTTTGCGCTCATACTCGCGTACACCCTCGGCATTGAGCTTCAGCTCGCGGGCATACCACTGGTCCACGGTACGGTAGGGCACGCCAAGCGCCTTCCAGTCTTCCAGGCCGATCGGGTTGACCATCGCCAGCCGCTCGACCTGTTGCGGGTACATCAGCGCGTAGCGGGTGGCGAGCATGCCGCCTGTCGAGTGGCCGAGCACGCTGGCACGCTTGACCCCCAGGCGCTCCAGCAGGGCATGGGTATTGTCTGCCAGCTGCTGGAAGCTGTACTGATAGTGCGCCGGTTTGCTGGACGTGCAGAAGCCGACCTGGTCGACGGCGATCACTCGGTAGCCGGCCTTGCTCAGCGCCTTGATGGTGGTTTCCCAGGTAGCGGCGCAGAAGTTCTTGCCGTGCATCAACACCACGCTGTGGCCGTTGGCCTGGCCTTGTGCAGGCACGTCCATGTAGCCCATCTGCAGGGCCTGGCCCTGGGACTTGAAGTCGAAATGCTGGAGCGGATGCGGGTAACGGAAACCTTCGAGCTGGGGGCCGAAGGTGGGCGATTCGGCAGCGACGGCCGAACCGCCGGCCAGGCACGCCAAGGCCAGAGCTGTTGCGCGCAGCATGGGGGAACTCCCTGTAGAACCTTGTAGGAAAAAAGCACTGTAACAGCCCATGGACCAAGGGGAGGGCGAAAGGTGTTACCGAGCGTGAAACCAGCCCGGGGTGATCATGGTGAGCACTGCATAGCGCCCTGCTTTGGCCACACTCACCAGCAGCAGGAAGCGCCAGAACGGTTCGCGCATGATCCCGGCAATCAGCGTCAAGGGGTCGCCAATCACCGGCATCCAGCTGAGCAGCAGCGACCATTGGCCCCAGCGCTGGTAGCGTTGCTGCGCACGCGCCAACTGCGCGGTGCTGAAGGGGAACCAGCGCTTGTCGCGCAGGTGCTCGATGGCCCGGCCCAACAGCCAGTTCACCACCGAACCGAGCACGTTGCCCAAGGTGGCGACCAGCAGCAGGGTGGCCCAGGCCTCGGGCTGACCCAGTAACAGCCCGACCAGCACGGCTTCCGATTGCAGCGGCAGCAGGGTGGCGGCGCCAAAGGCACTGAAAAACAGCGCCCACAGGCCGAGCATCAGTAGTTGGCGACCACGGTGTCCTGGCCGCCCTGGGTCACCCCGATCACCTGGTAGGCATCCTTGTGGTCGCCCATTTCCATGCCCGGTGAGCCCATCGGCATGCCCGGCACGGCCAGGCCCTTGAGGTCGTTGCGCTGGCTCAACAGGCGTACCTGTTCGGCCGGCACGTGGCCTTCGACGAACTTGCCGTCGATCACACCGGTATGGCACGAAGCCAGGCGTGGGGCCACGCCCAGGCGCTGCTTGACCGCGCTCATGTTCGGTTCGACATGGTCGTTGACGGTGAAACCGTTATCGCGCAGGTGGCTGATCCAGGCCTTGCAGCAGCCGCAGTTGGGGTCGCGGTACACGTCGATGGTGTCGCTAGCCTGGGCCAGGCCGCTCATGGCCAGCAGGCCCAGGGTCAACAGATGTTTACGCAGCATGTCGCAACACTCCTTCAGAGCAAACCGGGCCATAGTACAGGATTCTCAGCAGGTGGCTGTTTCGGGGGCAAGGTCACGCATCAGCAACGCGTGGTCGAGGGCGACCTGTTCCGGAATCGGCAGGTAGACCACGTGGCCATCACCCGGCGCTACCTCGATGGCCTGCCGCTGACCGTTGCATAGGCGCTGCAAGTCGAAATGGTAGTTGCCGCGCGGGGTCATCAGCTCGAGGTGGTCGCCCACCCTGAAGCGGTTCTTCACCTTGACCTCGGCCAGGCCGTCGACGCGCACTCCGGTCAGCTCGCCAACGAACTGCTGGCGCTCGGACACCGAGTTGCCACGCTGGTAGTTCTGGTACTCGTCGTGCACGTGGCGGCGCAGAAAACCTTCGGTGTAGCCGCGTTGTGCCAGCGACTCCAGGTTGTCCATCAGCGCGCGGTCGAAGGGGCGCCCGGCCACTGCGTCATCGATTGCCTGGCGGTACGCCTGCACGGCGCGGGCGCAGTAGAAATGCGACTTGGTGCGGCCCTCGATCTTCAGCGAATGCACGCCCATGCCGACCAGGCGTTCCACGTGCTGGATGGCGCGCAGGTCCTTGGCATTCATGATGTAGGTACCGTGCTCATCTTCGAACGCCGGCATTTCGCTACCGGGCCGGTTGCTTTCCTGCAGCAGGAACACCTGGTCGGTAGGGGCGCCCAGGCCCAGGGTGGGCTGCACTTGGCGAACGATGTCGCCCACGGCGTTCTCGGTGGCGGGCGTGGCATCGTACTTCCAGCGGCAGGCGTTGGTGCAGGTGCCCTGGTTGGCATCACGCTTGTTGAGGTAACCCGACAACAGGCAGCGGCCGGAGTAGGCCATGCACAGGGCGCCATGCACGAACACTTCCAGCTCCATGCCCGGCACCTGTTGGCGGATTTCGCCGATTTCTTCCAGTGACAACTCGCGTGACAGGATCACCCGGCCAAGGCCCATGCCTTGCCAGAACTGCACGCTGGCCCAGTTTACCGTGTTGGCCTGTACCGACAGGTGCACCGGCATGTCCGGAAAATGCTGGCGCACCAGCATGATCAAGCCGGGGTCGGACATGATCAGCGCGTCCGGCGCCATGGCGATCACCGGTGCCAGGTCCTTGAGGAATGTCTTCAGCTTGGCGTTGTGCGGGGCGATGTTGACCACGACGTAGAAGCGCTTGCCCAGCGCGTGGGCCTGGGCAATGCCCAGTGCCAGGTTGGTGTGGTCGAACTCGTTGTTGCGCACCCGCAAGCTGTAGCGCGGCTGGCCGGCATAGACCGCGTCGGCGCCATAGGCAAAGGCATAGCGCATGGTCTTGAGGGTGCCGGCAGGGGCCAGGAGTTCGGGCTTGCTGATCAGGGTCATGGTGCGCACCGGGGCAAAGGGCGCGGATGCTAAGGCACGGGGCTGGTGCATGTTTTGATATATATCAACGGATGTAGCGGCACTTTTGGCCAAGCGGCGCGAACTAATATCGCATACGCCATTCGAGGACCTGCAATGAACGAAACTGCCCTACAGAACAAAGCCCTCGGGGTACTCCTGGCGCTGGTGACCATCGCATTCGTGTGGATCCTGCTGCCGTACTACGGCGCGATATTCTGGGCGGTTGTGCTGGCTATCCTGTTTGCCCCGCTGCAGCGCAACCTGGTGATGCGTTTTGGTCGCCGGCGCAATCTGGCAGCGATCACCACGACCATGATCTGCCTGCTGGTGGCAGTGCTGCCGGTGATCATCACCAGCCTGCTGCTGGTGCAGGAAGGCGCGACCCTGTACCAACGGATCGAAAGCGGGCAGCTGGACATTGCCGGTTACGTCGAACGGGGCAAGGACATGCTGCCGGCGTTCGCGCAAAACGGGCTGGACCACCTGGGCGTGGGCAACCTCGATGGTTTGCGCGACAAGATCACCAAGTGGGCGACCCAGGGCAGCCAGGTGCTGGCCAGCCAGGCCTTCAGCTTTGGCCAGGGTACGTTCGAGTTCCTGATCGGCTTTGGCATCATGATGTACCTGCTGTTCTTCTTCCTGCGTGAAGGCGCCGATGTGGCCCGCCGTGTGCGCCTGGCCGTGCCGCTGCCCGAGCACCAGAAACGCCGCTTGCAACTGAAGTTCAACCGGGTGGTGCGGGCCACGGTCAAGGGCAACGTGCTGGTGGCCGTGACCCAAGGTGCGTTGGGTGGCTTCATCTTCTGGGTGCTGGATATTCCCAGTGCGCTGGTCTGGGGGGTGCTGATGGCGTTGCTGTCGCTGCTGCCGGCAGTGGGCGCGGGCATTGTCTGGGCCCCCGTGGCCGTCTACTTCCTGCTGACCGGGGCGATATTGCCGGGCATCATCCTGACCGCGTTCGGGGTGCTGGTGATCGGCCTGGTGGATAACCTGCTCCGGCCGATTCTGGTAGGCAAGGATACGCGCATGCCGGACTACCTGATCCTGGTATCCACATTGGGTGGGTTGACGGTGTTCGGGCTCAACGGCTTCGTTATCGGGCCGTTGATCGCGGCGCTGTTCATGTCCAGCTGGGCGATCTTCGCCGAGGCCAAGCCGCAGGTGCAATTGCCGCAGTGACGGCCGGCCATGGCTGTTGCGCGGTGTGCCCAAGGGCTGGTGTTTTCGCGCCAGCGGCCTAAGATGGCCGGTGACTGGGCCCGGAACAACCGATGAGCACGAAAGATACGATCTCCATGCAACTGGTGCGTGAGGCGCTGATGCAGACCTGCCCAGCGGGCGAAGCCAATGCCGCCCTGCTGGCGCGTGCCGGCATCGATGCCAGTTGCCTCGAGCTGCCCGAGGCGCGCGTTGCCGCGCAATCCTATGCGCGCCTGTGGCGCTTGCTGGCCCGGCGCTGCAATGACGAGTTCTTTGCCATGGACCCTCGCGGGCTGCGCACTGGCAGCCTGGCGTTCATGTGCCGTGCGAGCATGGCTCAGCCAACCCTGGGGCAAGGCCTGGAAACGGCCCTGGGCTTTCTGGCGCTGATGCTCGAAGACCTGCAGCCGTGCCTGGTGCGCCAACCGGGCCTGGCCGAGATCGTTATCAACGAACCGCGCGCGGAGCCGCGCCGTGCCTTCACCTACTTCACCTTCTGGATGATCGTGCATGGCGTGGCCTGCTGGCTGGCCGGGCGGCGCATCCCCATCCTGGCGATCGACCTGCGCTGCGCCGAGCCACCGTTCTGTGATGATTACCGGGTGATGTTTTCCGAAAGCCTGCAGTTCGGCCGCCCGCGTACGCGCATGATCATCCCCGCCGATTGCCTTGGCCTGGCAGTGCGGCGCAGCGAGCAGGAATTGCAGCGTTTTCTTGCCGAAGCGCCCGCCAACATCCTGGTGCGTTACCGTGACCCGTCCAGCCTGGCGCGGCGCATTCGTACCGATCTGCTGCGCCAGGCACCTGCGCAATGGCCAGCGCTGGAGCACCTGGCGCAAACGCTGTGCCTGTCTGCTTCTACGCTGCGCAGGCGCCTGGCCGAAGAGGGGCAGACCTACCAGGGGCTCAAGGACAGCGTGCGGCGCGAGCTTGCCACCACCTGGCTGGTCGGCGCCGAGCCAGCCATGGGCGAAATTGCCGAACGGCTGGGTTTTGCCGATGCCAGTTCGTTCTACAAGGCCTTTCGCAAGTGGTTCGGCTGCAACCCGGGGCAATACCGCGCGGTGGTCCAGGCTCGCCACGCTGGCAACTGATTCCGTCTGCTGCACACAGCGCCAATGCGTCAGCGTCGGGGGTTTCCAGCCAAAGGAGCACCCCTTCATGCCACAGGCACCCCTGCACCCCAAGCTCGAACGCGCGACGGATGATTTCATCAGCCAGATACTGCCTGATTGGTTGAGGCGGGCCAGCGCCTCACAAATCATGGCGCTGCGCGATGCCTATAGCGCCTACCTCACAAGCCAAGCTGAAATGTCCGCTGTACTCCGGCAGTTGCAGCCGATCGATGCGTTTGCCCGCCGCTTGCTGACCCAGGGCCTTCACCGGGAGGGCGGCGCGCTGCTGGATCTCGACCGCTTGGAATGGCGCGAGCAGCGGCGCAGGTTCAAGGTCGAGCCAGGAAAATTGCCCACGGATGAGTCCTACTTCGTGAGGGTGCCGGCGTTGCAGAGGTTGATGCAAAACTTTGCCAGCGGCGAATCCTTTTATCTGGAGACGGCACTGGTATACCCCGCAGACCCCGCTACCGACGTGCCGGAACGGGTGGCCCTCGATGATTCAGCACGGATTGTAGAGGCCTGCCGCAGTACCGATGTGGGCGCACGCTACCAGGAACACCTGGCCCGGTTGTTCACCCCTGCCTTTGAGCAAACACTGGCCACCAGCCTGCGCCGAACCCTGGCCTTGCAACTGGAGATAGCCGCCACACGCGGGCTTCTGCCGGCAGAGGATGTACAGATAGTGCGCGATATAGTGGCAGGCCGCAGAACTGCCCTTTCAAACGGCCGCACCGTGCGCTGCGGCCCGTTGCAGGTGCTGGGTTGCACGGTGCACGGGGCACTGGTGGTTGAGGTTGCCAACGACAACCAGCGATATGCCGGCAGTGTGCAACTGGTGCTGTCGGACGATGCCCACGCTGCCTTCCGGCACTTGGTTTCCTGGCGTGTGGTGAACTTCGAGCTGGTCGAGATGTTCAAGGATCCCGCTCGGTATGCGGCGCTGGTGGAGCGCATTGCCTTGCATGAGCGGGCAGGGTTCGTCGCCACCCTGGCCAAGCGGCTGGCCGATGATGAACCTGACCTGGAGCCGACCTTCGCCAACTTGCCGCAGGGGCAGTTCGAAGGCCTGGCGTTACAGCAGTTGCAACGGATTCGCGAGGATGCGCGGTTCCTGGCGGTGCCCACCGCTGATGCCGATTCCAGCCAGACGCTGGCACGTGAGCACGCGTTGGCGTCGGCAGGGCTGGCACTGCTCAACCTGGCGGGGTTGTTCGTGCCGACGGTTGGGGCATTGCTGCTTGCCGACATGGTCGTGCAGACCTTGTCGGAGGTTTACGAAGGGGCCAGGCACTGGAGCCTGGGCCATCAGCATGAGGCTATCGAACATTTGCTGGGGGTGGCGGAGAACCTGGCGGTCACAGCGGCGGTTGCCGGTGGCGCCACGGTGGTGGCGCGTGGCTTCGTGCGCAGCACTTTTGTCGATGGGCTGGAGCCCGTCACCAACGATGCAGGGCAGCAACGGCTTTGGTCGAACGACCTGACGCGTTACCAGAGCGCGCGGCCGAGCGGAACACTGCGCGAACTGGACAATGGCCTGCTGAGCGATGGGGTTCGGCACTGGTGGTACCACGACGGTAGCTACTGGCGGGTACGGGCGCAGGGTGAGCATGGCCCTTGGCGCTTGCAGGACGTCACCGATGACAAGGCCTTCGGCCCTGCCCTGGAGTGGAACGCTGAAGCCTCCTGGCAACTGGCCGGCGAACGGCCGCTGGAATGGCAAGGCGCCCAAAGGCTGCTGCAGCGCCTGTGGCCTGCATCATCATCATTGGGCTCGGCGCGGGTTGCGCAGGTGCTCAGGGTTGCCGACGTATCCGAGGAGCATTTGCGCGGTTTGCTGGTGGAGAAGCGACCGATGCCGGTCGCGTTACGTGACACGTTGGAGCGCTTTGCTGCAGGTGAACGAATCGAGCGTTTCTTCGCCCAGGTGGGCAGTGCGGACGGTCAGCTGTGGCAATGGTGCCTGGACGCCCTTGGCCTGCAAGCGCTGCCGCGGGATGAGCAGGTGGTGCAGGTAACCCGGCATGCGGCCAGCCTGCGCCCCCGGCTGCTGGACTACCTGGGCGGCCGCTATCTGGAGGCAGACACCCAGGCCTGGCTCATACGCCGCGATTTTCCGGGCTTGCCAGACGCCTACGTGTTGGAGGTTCTGCGGCATATCTCGACCGAGCAGCGGGTCATCCTGCGCACCCAGGCGCGCCTGCCGTTGGCGGTGGCGCAGCAGGCCCGCGAGCTGTTGCAAGTGGCCAGGCTGACGCGCATGCGTGAAGGGCTGTTTCTGGCTGGCAGCCACCACCCCGGCCTGGACGAGTTGGTGTTCTGCCTGTTGCGCGAGCATGCCAAGTGGCCGGCAACAGCGCAGGTGGAGCTGCGTGAGGGGTCGCTTGCGGGGCGTCGGCTGGCGCAGCTGCCTGGGCCGGAACAAACCGCCGCCAACGTGGTGATGGTCCGGCAGGAGGGCCACTACCGCCTGTATGACGTGGCCGGTACCGAGCTACAGGCCAGCGCGCGGCGGCCGCTTGAATTCTACGAAGCGCTGCTGGCCTGCCTGCCCACGGCAGACAGGCAACGCCTGGGTTGGCAGGGCGACCAGGCGCGCAGTGCACTGCGCCTGGCCCTGCAACGCTGGCTACCGCAGGGGCGTGCTGCGCTGTTGAAATTACTGGGTGCCAGTGACGTTGGCGTGCCGCCGAACCCTGTTCGGCGCCTGCCCGATGGCCGGGTCGGCTACGTGCTCAGCGGCAGGGGCGCAGCGGGTAACTTCAGCCAGCGCGTGTTGCGTACCCGCATTCGAAGCCTCTATCCAGGTTTCAATGAAGAGGAAGTGGAAACCTTTCTGGAGCTGCTGCTGGAGCGGCCAGGTTCGGCGTTCTGCAATCTGTTGCTGCAGGAACAACAGTACCGCAGGTTCAGCGACGCGTTGACACGGTGGGTGGAGGGTACCCGCAACAGTGCCAGCCAGGCGGCGCGGCTGTCTGCTGCAGGCGAACTGCGACGCAGCTGGCGCCTGATCGGCGAGCGGATCGTCGACCAGCACGGCGTGTCCCAAGGCATGCGCCTGAGCCTGACGGGCGTACCCTTGCGCAGCCTGCCGGAGCTGCCGGCGGGCACCGATTTCAACCATCTTGCTGAACTGATACTCAGCGACCTGGCCGTGGAGCATGTGCCGGCCAGCTTCCTGCGCTGTTTCACCCAGCTGCGCTGGTTGAACATGAGTGGCAATCGCCTGAGCGAGGTGCCTGCCGACCTCAGGCACCTGTCGCACCTGACCAACCTCAGCCTGGCGGGCAACCAGATCCGCATGACGGCGGCGGGTGTTGCAACCCTCGGCAGCCTGACGCGCCTGCGTGTCCTCGATCTGAATCACAACCCCCTGGGCGCCATTGCGCTGCAGTTGGACACCTTGGGGCGCCTGCGCGAACTGCACATGCGCGGCGCCAACTTGCAGACGGTACCTGCGCAGTTGCACCGCTGCCGGTTGCAGGAGCTCGCGGATTTGCGCGACAACCATATCGGTGCACTGCCAGAGCCGCTGCTGGAGGCGCCTGAGGGGTTGCGGCGGGCGGTGCAGTTATCGGGTAATCCGCTGTCGAATGCCGTCAGGCAGCGCATGCTGGCCGCAGGTGCAGTGGAGGCTGCCGTTGACGAGCCTTTGCTGGCCATCGCCACCGCACGCGAGCGTTGGCTGGCGTTGGTCGCGGCGCCGCAGCGGGGTTTCAGTGAGGCCCGGTGGGATGGCGTTCAGCGTGAAGAAGGCAGCGATGCATTCTTCCGGTTGCTGACGGAGCTGACCGACACGCGCGATTATCAGGTCATTCCCGATGACCTGGGGCGGCGTGTGTGGCGCATGCTGGAGGCGATGCAGAGCGACACGGTGTTGCGCGAAGAACTGTTCAACCTGGCTGCCGACCCGCGAACCTGTGCCGACAGCGTCGCGAGCTGTTTCAGTGCCTTGGAAGTGCGCTTGTATCTGCGCCAGTCATTGCAACAGGTTGAACCCGTGGCCGCACGGCTCACCCGCTTGCGTGTGGCCAGGCAGTTGTTTCGCCTGGAACAGGTGGAGCGCCTGGCCCGAGAGGATGTGAAGGCGCGCCTGGCGCAAGGGCAGCATGTCGATGAAGTCGAGGTCAGCCTGGCGTATCGCACCGGCCTGGCTGAAGAGCTGGACCTGCCAGGGCAGCCGAGAACGATGCAGTTCGAGACCATCGCCGCGGTCAGCCGGCAGCAATTGGCTGCAGCGGCTGCAACGGTGCGTGAAGCGGAGGCTACCGAGCAGTTGCCCCGCTTCATCGCGCAACGTGATTTCTGGCAGGAGTACCTGCGGCGCGAACAACCAGCAGCGTTCAATGCCGTGGAAGCGCCTTTCTGGGGCCGCATGGAGGGGCTGAGCGCGGAGGCGGCCAATGAAGGCGCCTACCTGCGCGATTTCGACAGGCTCGCGGAAGAGCGCAAGGCGGCGATCGAGGCGTTGCTGTTGCGTTTGACCCGCGAGGCGATGGACCTGCCCACGGGGTCGGGCAGCAGGACTGAGCGCGCTTCGGGGTGACTGCCGGGCGTTGGCGGCAGGCGATCGTTTCCTGCTGCCATCGCCGCTGGGGAAGGCGGCACAGTCGGGGGTCATGATCCCCGTCAAGGAACACTGACCATGCCCTCGCAACCTGCAAAACCCTGGCTCCAATACCCGGTAGAGCGCTTCATTGCCAACCGCTTGCCTGATTGGCTAAGCAAGGCCAGCCCTGTCGGCCTTGCTGCGCTGCAGTCTGCACTGGATGCGCACCTTGCCAGCCAGCGCACACTCAGCAGTGCTACCGAACACCTGCAGCCACTGATGGCGTTTGCCGAGGCGCGCCTGAACGGCGCCCTGGGCCTTGCTGTACCGCTCGATCGGCTGACCTGGCGTGAAGAGCGCCGGCGCCTGCGTGTGGACCTTGGCGGCATCCGCCAGTTCGAATCGTACTTCGTCAGGGTGCCTGCGCTGGAAAAGCTGTTACAGAACTTCAAGCCCAGGGAGTCGTTCTTCGAGCAGACCGCGCTGGTACGGCCGCCCATCGCGCCCGAGCGTGAAGAACAAGCCCTGCCTGCAACTATCGACGCGGTCGTGGCCGCCTGCCGGGAAGCCGATGTCGGCAAGGCCTACCAGGGGCATCTGGCAGCGATCATGAACGCGGCCTTCGAACGCGACCTGGCCTTGGACAAGCGCCTGGAACTGGCGCTGGCTACAGAAATTGCCACCCTCAAGGGGCAGCTCAAGATCAATGAAGTGCGCATGCTGCGCCAACTGGGTCGTGGCGAGACCCCGACGAACCCCGGCAGCCATTATGTTCGGGTGGGCGGGCTGCAGGTGCTGGGTTGCCGGGTGGACGGCGCCTTGGTCATCGAATTGCTCGACTCGTGGTCGATTGCCGTCGGTGGGACAGGGAGGTTGCTGCTGCTCAAAGGGGTGCTGTTGTACCTGCCAGATGATCAGGCTCGGCCACTGCAGTACTACCCTGATTGGCCCACTGCCAACCGCGCATTGGTCGCGGCAATGGCTGCTCCCCATTACCGCAGCGCGTTTGCACGGCGGATTGCGCTCAGCGAGCGTGCCGGCTACCAGGCGTTGCTCGCCACACGCCTGCAAGACGACGAGCCTGATCTGCAACCGCGCAGGCTCTCGACGTCGACGCCCATCTTCGAGCAGATGGCCGCCTGGCACATTCAGCGCATCAAGGCCGATGCCCGATACCTGGCGGTGCCCACCGAACAGGCCGATAGCGATGCTGCGGCTGAGCGGTTGCGTGCCCTGGAGGGCGTCGGCGAGGTGTTGCTCAACCTGGCCGGGTTGTTCGTGCCGGTGGTTGGCACGCTGTTGATGGCCGACATGGCAAGGCAACTGCTGGGGCAGGTGTTCGAAGGTTTCAGTGACTGGAGCCAGGGCCATCAGCACGAGGCCTTGCAGCACATGATGCAGGTGGCCACCTCGCTGGCGGTCAACGGCGCTGTGCTTGGCGGGGCCTATGCCTTGCACAGCGCCTTTGTCGGGCAACTGCACCCGGTGACCAACGAGGCGGGCCAGGCACGCTTGTGGCACGATGACCTGGCCCCTTACCGCCAGGCGCTGCCAGCAGCGCCATTGACCACGCTGGAGAACGGTCTGTTGACCGATGGCAGCGGCCATTGGTGGCGTTGCGATGAGGCATTGTACAGCGTGCGAGAGGATCGCAACGGTACCTGGCGGTTGTTGCACCGGGAGGGTCCCGATGTTTACGGGCCAGCCTTGCAAACCAATGGCGAGCGCGCCTGGCGCCTGGTGACCGAACGGCCATTGGAGTGGCAGGGCACTGCACGTCTGCTGGCGCGATTGTGGCCGGCCGCACAGTCACTTGCCCCAGAGCGATTGACGCAGGTACTGAAAGTGGCCGATGTCGACGAGGCTTTTCTGCGCGGTTTGCTGGTTGAGGAGCGGCCCCTTCCGGTTCAGCTGCGCGACACCCTCGAGCGGTTTGCGGTGGATGCCAGGATAGAGACGTTTTTCCAGCAGCTCGATACCACCGTGAACGATACCGAGCTGTTGCAGTGGTGCGTGCATGAGCTGGATATCGACGCGGAGACGCTGCCTGCCCAGCTCGCGCAGATCGCGTTGCATGCGCAGAGCCTGCGCGAAGGGATGTTCGAGTACTTCTCGTGTTGCCACCTCGGTGCAGACACTTTGCAAAGCCTGCTGACGCGCGACTATCCCGGCTTGCCGCACGCCTACACGCTCGACGTGCTGAGCCACGCCAGCGATGCCATGCGGGCGCAGATGGAAAGCACCGGCCGGGTCCCCCTGGGCTTGGCGCAACAGGCCCGTGCCTCGTTGCAACTGGCCCGCCTGACAAGGGCGCGCGAGGCGTTCTACCTGCGCTGCAGATATCACCCCGATGCGGTCGCGCTGGCGTTTGCCCTGCTGCGTCGGCAGGGGTTTGCGCAAAGCATGCTCAACCTGGAGTTGCGGGACCGCTCAGTGTTCGGCCCTTTGCAGGAACGGTTGCTGCCCCAGGCGGGCAGCCAGCAGACGCTGGTCATGGTCTGGCGCGACGGGGCCTTTACCCTGTATGACGAACAGGGCCTGCCTGCCGAACGGGAGGTGGCAGAACCCGCTGGGCTGTTCGAGGTCCTGGCGGCGTGCCTGCCGAGCGCGTCTCGCCAGCGCCTGGGTACCACGGGTGGGGCTGCTGCCGACAGCTTGCGCCTGGCCCTGCAAGGCGCGATACCCGAGCGTTCCTCGGACCTGCTGAAGCTGCTTGGGTGGCGTGAAGCGCGGGCGCTGGGCGCCTCGATGCGACGCTTGCCTGACGGGCGCCTGGGTTACCTGCTCGGCGGCGGCGCCAGCAGGCTACCTTCCGCATCGTCGATCGAGCAGATGTTGCGCAACCGCCTGCGTGGGCTTTACCCGTCGTTCAGTGATGACGATGTCGAGCGTTACCTGGGGATCATGGCAGAGATCGACGGCTCGCCCTTCGACAGCCTGTTGCTGCAGGAACAGGAATTCCGGCGCCTGAACGAAGAGCTGCAGCGCTGGATGTTCCGCGTCATGGGCCCGGCCCGGCATGCGCGCCGGCGGTTGGCCTCTGCATTGCTCCGCGCCTGGCGGCTGGAAGGTGAGCGGGTGTTCGATGCGCAAAACAACCCGGTCGGCCTGCGGCTGCACGTGGCTGACATGGCGGTAGGGGAGTTGCCGACGTTGCCGCAGGGCAGCAGCTTTGGCCATGTGGCGGAACTGACACTGGCAGGTTTGCACGTTCCTGCGCTGCCCCCTGGTTTCCTGGGCTGCTTCCGGCACCTGCGCACGCTCGACCTGAGCGACAATGCCCTGCGTGAGCTACCTGAGGGCCTTGAAGAGATGCCCGAGCTGACCCAGCTGATACTGCGCAACAACAACATCCGCCCCAGCGCCGGGCAAGTGGCTGCGTTGTTGCGCTGCGTCAATTTGCGCCGACTGGACCTGAACGACAACCCGCTGGGCGCTCTACAGTTGGATGTATCGGCGCTGCACCGGCTGCAGCGGCTGCGCTTGCGGCGTACCGGGCTGACCAGCATGCCTTCAGGCCTGCAATGGTGCGCGCGCCTGGAGTATGCCGATCTGCGCGACAACCAGATTGCCGAGCTGCCCCAGGCATTGCTCGACGCCCCGGCCGCGGTGAGGCAAGTCGTGGACGTGGAAGGCAACGCGCTGCCCACTGCGTTGCGCGAGCAACTGTATGCACCTGAAATCGTGCCCGTCCCGCTCATGCTTGGCGAAGGTGCACAAGAGCAGGCCATGCACGCATGGCTGGGCACGCGCGCAGAGGCTGACCAGGCCCTAGGCCGCGAGCTGTGGCAGGCCTTGCGCAGTGAACCGGGCAGTGATGCATTCTTCGAACTGCTGGTGGGCATGACCCAGAGTGCCGAGTTCCGCCTTGCGCCTGAACAATTGGGCGCCAGGGTGTGGACCCTGGTCGAGGCGCTGTCGGTGGACCGGGACCTGCGCGAAGCCTTGTTCGCGCTGGCCGACGAACCACGTGCCTGCGCCGACAATCTCGCCAATTGCTTCAGCAACCTGGAGGTCCGGTACCAAGTACTGCACGCCACCCAGGGCGGTGAGCCTGTGGCTACCCGTGATGCCCGGCTGTTGCTGGCGCGGCGCCTGTACCGCCTTGACACCGTACTGGCACTGGCCAGGGCGGACATCAACAGCCGCTACGCGGATGGCCGTTGGCAGCGCGGCGATCATGCCGAAGAGGAAGTCGAGGTCAGCCTGGCCTACCGCACAGGGCTGGCTGAACGCTTGAACCTGATCGGCCAGCCACGGTACATGCTGTTCGGTGCGTTGGCCGTGGTCTCTGAAGCCGACCTGGAGCGTGCCTGCAATGCAGTGCTGGCAGGGGAGGCGAGTGAAGACATCACGCGCTACATCAGCCAGCGGGACTTCTGGATTGAGGTGTTGCGCGCCGAACACCCACAGGACTTCGCCCTGATCCAGCAGCAATTCGAGCAGGCCATGGAGGCGCTGGAAGAGCGTATGCAGCAGTTGGGCAGTGGTGCCTACGACGCCCAGGCCCGAACACTGATGCGCGACCGCCAGGAGGCGCTGGAAGCCTTGGCCCTGCGCTTGACCCGGGAACGCCTGAACAGGGCTTGACCCGCCGCAGGGCAGCGCGCGAGCGCATTGCACGGCCTGCGCACGGCCAAACCGGTCACCCAGATTGACAGCTTTGGCCATTGCCGCGGGTGACGCGCGGCGCGAACATCGTCGGACCGATGGTTAACTCCAAAAACAACAAACCAGGAGTCCGACGATGCGTGATTACGCCGAGGCTGTTCGCCTGTTCGAGCTTGGCAACACCGTAGCTGGGGCACTGCACGGCAACCTCGAAACCCTTAACGCGTGTGTCGAGTGCTGTGACCGCCATGTCGGCGGTGGCAAGGTGGCACTGCTGCATGTCGATCGCGATGGCCACACTGCCCGCTACAGCTTCGAGCAATTGCACATGCTGGCCGCACGGTTCGCCAATGTGCTCAAGGCGCAAGGCGTGCAGGTGGGCGACAGGGTGGCGGGGCTGTTGCCACGCACCCCCGAGTTGCTGGTCAGCATCCTGGCCACCTGGCGCATCGGGGCGGTGTACCAGCCCTTGTTCACCGCCTTCGGGCCCAAGGCCATCGAGCACCGTCTTGAACAGTCACGCGCCTGTGTCGTTGTCACAGACAGCGTCAACCGGGGCAAGCTGGACGATGTACACGCCTGCCCGACGGTCATCACGGTGAACGCCCGCAGTGGCGAACTGGATTTCCAGCAGTGCCTGGCCGGCGCCGCGCCTGAATGCGAGCCTGTGATGCGCTCGGGCGACGACCCGTTCCTGCTGATGTTCACGTCCGGTACCACCGGCCCGGCCAAGCCGCTGGAAGTACCGTTGCGTGCCATCGTCGCCTTCCAGGGCTACATGCGCGATGCCATCGACCTGCGCCGCGAAGACAACTTCTGGAACCTGGCCGACCCCGGCTGGGCCTATGGCTTGTACTACGCCGTCACCGGGCCGCTGTCCCTGGGGCATGCCACCACCTTCTACGATGGCCCGTTCAGTGTCGAAAGCTGTGTGCGGGTGATCGAAACGCTGGGCATCACCAACCTGGCCGGGTCGCCCACCGCTTACCGTTTGCTGATCGCGGCCGGCGATGCCTTCGCGGCACCGATCAGAGGCCGCCTGCGCGTTGTCAGCAGTGCCGGTGAGCCGCTGAACCCGGAAGTGATTCGCTGGTTTGCCGACGAATTGGGGGTGACCATCCACGACCACTACGGGCAGACCGAACTGGGCATGGTGCTGTGCAACCATCATGGCCTGCAGCACCCGGTGCACCCGGGCTCGGCCGGCTTCGCCATCCCGGGCCATCGGATCGTGGTGCTGGACGAGCAGGGGCGCGAGCTGCCGGCCGGCGAGCCAGGCATACTCGCGGTCGACCGCGAGCGTTCGCCGCTATGCTGGTTCGCTGGCTACCAGGGTTTGCCGACCAAGGCCTTCGTCGGCAAGTACTACCTGAGCGGCGATACCGTCGAGTTGAACCGCAACGGCAGCATCAGCTTCGTCGGGCGTAGTGACGATGTGATCACCACCTCTGGTTACCGTGTCGGCCCTTTCGACGTGGAAAGCGCGTTGATCGAACACCCGGCAGTGATCGAGGCTGCGGTGATCGGCAAGCCGGATCCGGAGCGCACCGAGTTGATCAAGGCGTTCGTGGTGTTGGCCAGCGGCTATCACGGCACCCCCGAACTTGAAGAGGCATTGCGTCAGCATGTGCGTCAGCGCCTGTACGCGCACGCCTACCCCCGCGAAATCGAATTCGTCAGCGACCTGCCCAAGACCCCGAGCGGCAAGCTGCAACGCTTCATCCTGCGTAACCAGGAAGTCGCCAAACAACACACGCCGCAGGCCACCCCTGCCAGCGCCTGAAAGGAAAACCGACCATGCAGATAGCGAACAAACACTTCATCGTCAGCGGCGCGGCATCCGGGCTGGGCGCTGCCACTGCGCAGATGCTGGTGGAGGCGGGTGCCAAGGTCATGCTGGTTGACCTCAATGCCCAGGCCGTTGAGGCCAAGGCGCGTGAACTGGGCGAGCATGCCCGTTTCGCGGTGGCTGACATCAGCGACGAGCAGGCTGCCCAGGCAGCAGTCGATGCAACCGTCAGTGCGTTCGGTAGCCTCCACGGGCTGATCAACTGCGCCGGTATCGTAGGCGCCGAGAAAGTGCTGGGCAAACAGGGGCCGCATGGCCTGGCCAGCTTCGCCAAGGTGATCAACGTCAACCTGGTCGGCAGCTTCAACCTGCTGCGCCTGGCTGCCGCCGCCATGGCTGAAGGCGTTGCCGGCGCGGATGGCGAGCGTGGCGTGATCATCAACACCGCCTCCATCGCGGCGTATGATGGCCAGATCGGCCAGGCGGCCTATGCCGCGTCCAAGGGCGCCATTGCCAGCCTGACCTTGCCGGTAGCCCGCGAACTGGCCCGCTTCGGTATCCGTGTGATGACGATCGCCCCGGGCATCTTCGAAACACCGATGATGGCCGGCATGAGCGAAGACGTACGCGCTTCCCTCGCCGCTGGGGTGCCGTTCCCGCCACGCCTGGGCCGCCCGCAGGAATATGCCGCGCTGGCGCGGCACATCATCGAGAACAGCATGCTCAACGGTGAGGTGATCCGCCTCGACGGTGCGTTGCGCATGGCTGCCAAATAAGGAGGATGACCATGACCCTCAGCAATGACCCGATTGTGATCGTCAGCGCCGTGCGCACGCCCATGGGTGGCCTGCAAGGCGACCTCAAGAGCCTGACCGCGCCGCAACTGGGTAGTGCCGCCATCCGTGGCGCAGTCGAGCGCGCCGGCATCGATGCCGCCAGTGTCGAGCAGGTGCTGTTCGGCTGCGTCCTGCCGGCCGGCCAGGGCCAGGCCCCGGCGCGTCAGGCGGCGCTGGGTGCCGGCTTGGACAAGCACACCACCTGCACCACCCTTAACAAGATGTGCGGTTCGGGCATGCAGGCCGCGATCATGGCCCATGACCTGCTGCTGGCCGGCACCGCCGAGGTGGTGGTGGCCGGTGGTATGGAAAGCATGACCAACGCCCCCTACCTGCTGGACAAGGCCCGCGGTGGTTACCGCATGGGCCATGGCAAGATCATCGACCACATGTTCATGGATGGCCTGGAAGATGCCTACGACAAGGGCCGCCTGATGGGCACCTTTGCTGAAGACTGTGCCCAGGCCAACGGCTTCAGCCGCGAGGCCCAGGACCAGTTTGCCATCGCCTCGCTGACCCGCGCCCAGGACGCGATCAAGCGTGGTCGTTTTGCCGCCGAAATCATTCCGGTGGAGGTCACCGAGGGTAAGCAAACGCGCGTCATCAAGGACGACGAACAGCCGCCGAAGGCGCGGCTGGACAAGATTGCGCAGCTCAAGCCGGCCTTCCGTGAAGGCGGTACGGTGACCGCGGCCAACGCCAGTTCGATCTCCGATGGGGCTGCGGCGCTGGTGCTGATGCGCCGCTCCCAAGCCGACAAGCGGGGGCTCAAGCCTTTGGCGGTGATTCACGGGCATTCGGCCTTCGCCGATACCCCGGCCTTGTTCCCCACTGCGCCCATCGGTGCTATCGACAAGCTGCTTGTGCGCACGGGCTGGAAACTGGCCGAGGTCGACCTGTTCGAGGTCAACGAAGCCTTTGCCGTGGTCACCCTGGCGGCCATGAAACACCTCGACCTGCCCCATGACAAGGTCAACATCCACGGTGGCGCCTGTGCCCTCGGCCACCCGATCGGGGCATCCGGGGCACGCATCCTGGTGACCTTGCTGTCGGCCCTGCGCCAGAACAACCTGCGCCGGGGTATAGCGGCCATCTGCATCGGTGGTGGCGAAGCCACGGCCATGGCGGTCGAATGCCTGTACTGAGGTGAACCATGCTGGTAACTGACGAGCAACAACAGATTTGCGACGCGGTCCGTGCATTCGCCCAGGAGCGCCTCAAGCCGTTTGCAGAACAGTGGGACAAGGCGCACCGCTTCCCCAGGGAGGCGATCGACGAAATGGCCGAGCTGGGCCTGTTCGGCATGCTGGTGCCGGAAGCCTGGGGTGGCAGCGACACCGGCTACGTGGCCTATGCCATGGCCCTGGAGGAGGTTGCTGCAGGTGATGGCGCGTGCTCGACCATCATGAGCGTGCACAACTCGGTGGGCTGCGTGCCGATCCTGCACTTTGGCAGCGAGCAACAGAAAGCGCAGTTTCTGGCGCCGCTGGCCAGCGGCGCGATGCTCGGTGCTTTTGCCCTGACCGAACCCCAGGCGGGTTCTGACGCCAGCAGCCTGAAGACCCGCGCCCGTCTGGATGGCGAGCATTACGTGCTCAATGGCAGCAAGCAATTCATCACTTCCGGCCAGAACGCCGGGGTTGTGATCGTGTTTGCCGTAACCGACCCGGATGCCGGCAAGCGCGGCATCAGCGCCTTCATCGTGCCCACCGATTCACCCGGCTACCAGGTGGCACGGGTAGAGGACAAACTCGGCCAGCACGCTTCCGACACCTGCCAGATCGTCTTCGACAATGTGCGGGTGCCGGTGGCCAACCGGCTGGGTGCCGAGGGTGAGGGCTACAAGATCGCCCTGGCCAACCTTGAAGGTGGCCGTATCGGTATTGCTTCCCAGGCGGTGGGCATGGCCCGGGCCGCGTTTGAAGTGGCGCGTGACTACGCCAACGAGCGGCAAAGCTTCGGCAAGGCGTTGGTCGAGCACCAGGCGGTGGCGTTCCGCCTGGCTGATATGGCGACCCAGATCGCGGTGGCCCGGCAGATGGTGTTGCACGCCGCTGCGCTACGCGATGCCGGGCGCCCAGCCCTGGTGGAAGCATCAATGGCCAAGCTGTTTGCCTCGGAAATGGCCGAAAAGGTCTGTTCGCACGCCTTGCAGACCCTGGGCGGTTATGGCTATCTGAGCGACTTCCCGCTGGAGCGGATTTACCGCGACGTTCGGGTTTGCCAGATTTACGAAGGCACCAGCGACATTCAGCGCATGGTCATTGCGCGCAACCTATGAAGGAGCATATTGCATGGCATTCGAAACCATCCTGTTGGATATCCACGGCAAGGTCGGCCTGATCACCCTCAACCGGCCGCAGGCGCTGAACGCGCTGAACGCGCAGATCGTCGGCGAAATCAACCAGGCCCTCGATCAGCTGGAGCGCGATGCCAATATCGGCTGTGTGGTGCTGACCGGCTCGGCGAAGGCGTTTGCCGCGGGTGCCGACATCAAGGAAATGGCCGAGCTGCAATACCCGCAGATCTATGTCGATGACCTGTTCAGCGATGCCGACCGCATCGCCAACCGCCGCAAACCGATCATTGCTGCGGTGTCCGGCTTTGCCCTGGGCGGCGGCTGTGAGCTGGCGATGATGTGCGATTTCATCCTCGCCGCCGACAATGCCAAATTCGGCCAACCGGAAATCAACCTTGGCGTACTGCCGGGCATGGGCGGCACGCAGCGCCTGACACGGGCGGTGGGCAAGGCCAAGGCGATGGAGCTGTGCCTGACCGGTCGCCTGATGGGCGCTGAAGAGGCGGAGCGGGCCGGGCTGGTGGCGCGGATCGTGCCGCAGGCCGAGCTGGTGGAGGAGGCACTGAAAGTTGCGGCGACCATCGCCAGCAAGTCGATTCCGGTGAGCATGATGGTGAAGGAAAGCGTCAACCGGGCGTTTGAAGTTACCCTCAGCGAGGGTGTGCGGTTTGAACGCCGTGTATTCCACGCGGCTTTCGCCACCGAAGACCAGAAAGAAGGCATGGCCGCTTTCATTGCCAAGCGTGAGGCACAGTTCAACGACCGTTGATTGAAGTGTGTGACCAACTGTTCGCGCCTGGGCGGCTCCGATCCGCTCGGCGCGCAACCCATCTGGGCGCTGGCCCCAGCTGCCAGCTCGACACCGACCAGCGGATTCTGGTGCCGGAAAGCAAATTCGCAGCCTTTTGCAGTTGCTCCACGCGACGTGGCGCCTTAGACTGCCGCCCCCTGTAAAAGAGTGCCGATTGGCGCTTGAAGAATTCCGTTGCCGATGCCGAGGCGTCGGCGGCACCTGAATCGCCCAAATGCACATTTTTTCATAGAGAAATCGATGACCAAGGAACAGTTGCTGGCCATGTCGGCCGATGACTACATGAACGCCGACCAGCTCGCCTTCTTCACTGAGCTGCTGCAGGCGATGAAAGTCGAAACCCATGAACGCATCGAGCTCAGCCGCACCACCATCGAAGGCCTGGACACGCCGTCGGACCCAGCCGACGTGGCTTCGGTCGAAGAAGAGCGCAGCTGGCTGGTGAATGCCATCGACCGCGACCAGCGCCTGCTGCCTCAGCTGGAAATGGCCCTGGACCGTATTGCCGACGAAAGCTTCGGCTGGTGCGACGACAGCGGTGAGCCCATCGGCCTGAAGCGTCTGCTGATCAGCCCGACCACCAAATACTGCATCGAAGCCCAAGAGCGCCACGAGCAGCTCGACCGCCACCAGCGCCAGGTGTAACCCCTCGCGCGGTGCCGAGCCCCACGGAGCGATCCCTGGGGCTTTTTGCGTTTGTTGTCGCCCCGTTTTTGTTGCTGCAGGCGTAACACAGCTGTACCGGGCGGCGCTGTTTCACCCTTGGGCGCAGGCGTATCATGGCTATATCGTTAGGGTGCTACTTAAATTCCGGAGGGAATGATGCATAGCCGAGTCGATGTGGCCGTGATGATCGGTTCAAGTGTGCCCGCCACAATGCAGGCACTGGGCAGGCGTGTCTGCTGGGTGGTGCTGGTCAACGGTGAGCGGCGCGGTACCGCTTTTGCCACGCGCGAGGAAGCGTTGGAGTGCCAGGCTGCCTGGCAGCAACAACTGAAGAAAGGGCTCGCCGCCTGAAAATGTTGTTTGCCTCTCGACGGGTTTCAGTGTTTTCGGGCATATTTGTCCTACAGTAATGCGCACCAGGGTTTGCCTTCTTGCAGGCTCACGCCTTGGCCGTGTTTTCTGGCGAGTGATCTCAGGCATCACGTTTCCCGTGCCGGGAATGGGCCAAACGCCTTCGGTTGAAGGCGAATCTGGCAAACCAGAGTAAAGTTTCCTGCGCGCTGCATCGTCGGCGGGCACAGACATTTCGTATATCGCTTTATTACTCTTTTCGCCTATCGATAAGACAGGGCCGTGCCTCCCCGAGCTTGGGTGAGGGCGGGTTGTAACCGGTTGAGGATTACTTCATTGGCAGTCAGCACACTTGATACCCATGCGTTGTTCGCCCTCGGCGACTTGCGCGGTAAATTGGCCCAACTGTTCCAGGGCCGCTTCATTTATGTAACCGAACAGAATCCCGAAGGCCTGTACATGGCCGAAATCGACACAGAAAGTGCGTTGGTGGTAGACGATAAACAGCGCCTGGAACTGAAAGTTGGCGACCATTTCCGCGCTGCCGTATTGCCCAGCCGCGAAGGCGGCAAGTTGGAAATGCGCTTCCGGGAAATCAAGTTGAATGTCTATGGCGTGGGTGATTACGCTTTCGTTTCCGTGCCGGAAGGCGAGGGCATCGTGTTTCGCGAAGGCCAAGGGGTCATGTTGGTATTCGCCGCGCAGCAGCAGATACAGGAAGGCCTGGGCAAGTTGCTGAAAGCGGTAACCGGCAAAGTTGCCAAATGGCGCAAGGGCGAGCTGACCACCTTCAAGGCCAGTGAATGACTGCAACTGATGATGCGCCCGCCAGCCGGGCGGAGTTTCATCGGCAGCATCATGCGGCTGCCGTAGCCGAGGCGCAGCGTATGCTGGCCCGGCGCGATGCATTGCAAGGGGCCTGGTTGAACTGGGTGGCGGCAGAGCTGTACAGGCTCGGCCCGCCACCTTACGCCGCCATGGTGCGCCGCGAGTTGCAGCGCCTGAGCCAGGTGTGAGGCGGCAGGCCTTCAGTTGCCACTGTCGCAGCCGCTGCTGACCTCTTCAGGCACTGGCTCTTTCGCCACCCGCTTGCGGAACAGCGCTGCCCGTGCGAGCAGCAACGTGGTCACCGGCACAGTGATCGACAGCAGAATGGGGATCAGCCAGGCGTGCAGCACCGCCGCGTCCTTCAACCACGAAAAGTAGATGATCGAGGCCAGTGCCACGCACCAGGCGCCGATGGTCGAGGCCAGTGCTGGTGGGTGCATGCGCTGGAAGTAGTCTTTCAGGCGTACCAGGCCCACTGCACCTACCAGGGCGAACAGGCTGCCGGTGATCAGCAGCACCGCCGTGATCAGTTCCAGCCAGAATGGCAGTACCAAGGTTTCAGTCATTCGATCACCTCACCGCGCAGCAGGAACTTGGCCAGGGCAAACGAGCCGACGAAGCCGAACAGCGCAATCAACAGGGCACCTTCGAAGTAGGTGTCACTGGCATAACGGATACCCAGCACCAGCATGGTCAGCATGGCCAGGATATACAGGTAGTCCAGCGCCAGGACCCGGTCCTGGGCAGACGGGCCACGGAACAGCCTGAACAGCGCCAGGGCCATGGCCAGGGCGAAAATGAACAGGCTGGCGAGGACAGCGTTGGCGAGCAGGCCTGTCATTGGAAAATCTCCATCAGTGGGCGTTCATACGTGTCCTTGAAGTGCTGGACGAAGGCCGCTTCATCGTCCAGGTCGAACACATGCAGCAGCAATACGCTGCGGTCCAGAGCCAGTTCCGACCAGACTGTGCCAGGCACCACCGTGGTAATCATCGCCAGTGCCGCCAGGCCGTGCGGGTCGCGCAGGGCCAGCGGTATATGCACGAACGCCGAACGTGGCGGCTGCTTGCCGGCCCGCAGCACGCCGCGGGCAACCAGCAGGTTGGACATGATGACATCGACGCCGACCCGGCCGATAAGCCGGGCGACGACCAGCGGCCGCTTGACGTGTGCGTGCTGCGGCCGCAAGGGGGCCATCAGCAGTGGCGCCAGTACGCCAAGGGCGGCGCCCAGCAGCAGGTTACCGGGGCTGACCGAGAGGTTGAGCAGCAGCCACAGGCCGAACAGCGAGACCGAGAGGAGCGGGGCGGGGAACATGCGGCTCATGGCAGCACCTCGGCGCTGGGCGAAGTCGGGCCAGGGATCGGCCGGGCGGCCATTACGGCATCGATATAGGCGTCTGGCGCCTGCAGGCTGGCGGCCGTGTCCTGGGTGTAGCGCAGCAATGGCTCGGCCTTGAGGCTGAGGAAGATGCACAGGCCGAGCAGAATGACGATCGGCAGGCATTCGAACCGGCGAAGTACGGGTGACGGGCGCTCTTCGGGCTTCCAGAAGCGTTGGATGCCAACCCGGCCGAAGGCGATCAGCGAGGCCATGCCCGAGAGTATCAGCAACGCTACCAGCCCCCAGCCGGCGGCACTCAGGGGCTGCTCGACGGGGCCGCCCAGGCCGTTTGGGTTGAACAAGGCGCTGATCAGGTTGAGCTTGCCGACGAAGCCCGAGAGGGGCGGCATGCCGATGATCAGCAAGGCGCAGGCGATGAAACTCAGGCCCAGGAAAGCCATGGTCCAAGGGATGATCTGGCCGATCACTGCCTTCTGCTCGTCATCGAGGTTGATACCTTTGGGGGGGTGTAGGGACTCCAGCGGGGGCGGCATCACATCTTCTTCTTCGTCCAGCGGCGCTTCGTTGGCCGAGCGCGAGCGTTCGACCAGCTCGGCGAGCAGGAACAGGGCGCACAGTACCAGGGTCGAGTTGACCAGATAGAACAGTGCCGCACCGGTCAGCGCGGGCTGGGCAAAGCCGACCGCGCCGAGCAGGGTGCCGGCCGAAACCAGGATGCTCAGCGCTGCCATGCGTTCCAGGCGCTGTGCTGCGAGAATGCACACTGCGGCCACCGCCAGGGTCACCAGGCCACCGTACACCAGCCACTGGCCGCCGAAATGGGCCGAAGCGCCGGCCTGGCCGGAGAACAGCAGCGTCCACAGGCGCAACACGGCGTACAGGCCGACCTTGGTCATGATGGCGAACAGCGCAGCCACCGGCGCACTGGCCGATGCATAGGCCGGTACCAACCAGAAGTTGAGCGGCCAGATGCCGGCCTTGACCAGGAAGGCCATGGCCAGGATGGCTGCACCGGCGTGCAGCAGGCCACGGTCAGCTTCTGGCACCAGGGGAATCTTCAGGGCAAGGTCAGCCATGTTCAGGGTGCCGGTCACGCCGTACAGCATCGCCGCGCCAATCAGGAAGAGCGACGAGGCAAACAGGTTGATGGCGATGTAGTGCAGGCCGGCACGCACGCGCGCGCGCCCCGAACCATGCAGCAACAGGCCGTAGGAAGCGGCCAGCAGCACTTCGAAGAACACGAACAGGTTGAACAGGTCGGCTGTGAGGAACGCGCCGTACAGGCCCATCAGCTGGATCTGGAACAGTGCGTGAAAGCTGGCCCCCGCACTGTCCCAGCGGGCGCGGGCAAACAAGAGGGCACTGAAGCCGATGACCCCGGTCAGGGTCAGCAGCAGCGCAGACAAGTGGTCCAGCACCAGCACGATACCGAATGGCGCTGGCCAGTTACCCGGCAGGTACACGCCGATCGATTCTGCCTGGCCCTGGGTGCGTACCCACAGCAGCAGGCTGACGGCGATGGCCAGGCCGGTGAGGGTCGACAGCAGGTTCAGGCGGGCTTTGATGCGGCGGTGTTTTTCGCCCAGCAGCAGCATCATGGCCGCCGTGACCAACGGTAGCAGGATGGGCGCGACGATCAGTTGACTCATGTCGCTCATTCGTCACGCTCCCGGCCATCGACGTGGTCGGTCCCGGTCAGGCCTCGCGAGGCCAGTAGCACCACCAGGAACAGCGCGGTCATGGCAAAGCTGATCACGATGGCGGTCAACACCAGGGCTTGCGGCAGCGGGTCGGTGTAATGCAGCAAGTCCTGGGTCACGCCGTCCTTGATAATTGGCTCTTTGCCAATGAACAGGCTGCCCATGCTGAAGATGAACAGGTTGACGCCGTACGACAGCAGGCACAGGCCCATGATGACCTGGTAGGTACGCGGGCGCAGGATCAGCCATACGCCCGAGGCGGCCAGCACTCCGATGGCGACTGCAATGACTTCTTCCATCAGGCGGCTCCTGCTTGGTTGGTTTTCGCCGGGTTACCCGGGCGGTAGGCACGCACCGACTGGTGCGCCAGCGCAGTGAGGATCAACAGGGTCGAACCGACCACCACGGTGTACACGCCGACATCGAAGAACAGCGCACTGGCCACGTGCACGTCGCCCAGCAAGGGCAAGTGCAGGTGGGCGGTATGGGTGGTCAGGAACGGGTAGCCGAGCAGCATGGCGCCGCCCCCGGTGAGGGTTGCGCAAAGCAGGCCGGTGCCCATCCAGCGCAGCGGCCGCAGGCTCATCTGCGCCTCGACCCATTGGGTGCCGGCCACCATGTACTGCAGGATGAACGCCACCGACATGACCAGGCCAGCGACAAAGCCGCCCCCTGGCTGGTTGTGCCCGCGCATGAACAGGTACATCGAGACCAGCAGGGCGATGGGCAGCAGCAGGCGCACCAGCACCGCTGGCACCATCATGAAGCCCAGTGCGGTATCGGTGGCATGCCGCGGGTTGATCAGGTCGGTGACCACGTCAGGCGCCAGTTGGCGCTGCTGGGCCGGCAACTGCATGCTCTCCTTGGGTGGGCGGAAGCGCCGCAGCAGGGCGAACACGGTCAGCGCCACGGCCACCAGCACGGTGATTTCACCGAGGGTGTCGAAACCGCGGAAGTCGACCAGCATGACGTTGACCACATTGGTGCCACCGCCCTGCGGCAGTGCGCGGCTGAGGTAGAACGAGGAAATGTCATTGGGTGTCGGCCGCGTCAGCATGGCATACGACAACAAGGCCATGCCGCCACCAACCAGTACCGCCAGCAGCAGGTCGCGCAAGCGGCGTATGCGCGCACGCTCCAGGCTGCCGGGCGATGGCGAGACACCTTCGATACGCCGAGGCAACCAGCGCAAGCCGAGCAGGATAAGCACGGTGGTGACGACTTCCACCACCAGCTGGGTCAGGGCCAGGTCGGGTGCGGAGAACCAGACGAAGGTGATGCAGGTCATCAGGCCGCAGACGCTGACCATGGTCAGGGCTGCCAGGCGATGGTACTTGGCCTGGTAGGCAGCGCCGATGGCGCAGGCGATTGCGATCAGCCACAGCGCGACGAATACCCCGGACCCGGGAATTTTCGGCCGCTCCCCCCAGCTCAGGCCGCTGTAGAGCATGGGCGTGAGGCCGGCCAGGAATGCGGCGACCACCAGCATGAACAGCTGCGACTGCAAACGCCGGCTGGTGAGCAGGCGCTCGATGCGCCGGGCAAGCAGCATCAACTGCACCTGGCCGTATTCGAACAGGCGCTTGCCGTTGAACCGCTCGATCACCGGCGGGGAAGGGAAGCGGCCCCGGCGCAGTTGCTTGCGCAACATGAGGTACAAGACGATACCGCCGCTCATGGCGAGCAGGCTCATGATCAGCGGCGCATTCCAGCCATGCCAGATCGCCAGGCTGTATTCCGGCAGGGTGCCGCCGACCACCGGCAATGCCGCGGCAGCCAGCAGCGGCCCGACCGACTGTGCGGGGAAAATACCCACGACCAGGCAGGTGAGTACCAGCAACTCCACCGGTGCACGCATCCAGCGCGGCGGTTCATGCGGGGTGTGCGGCAGGTCCTGTGCCGTAGGGCCGAAGAACACATCGACGGTAAAGCGCAGCGCATACGCCACGCTGAACGTGCCGGCGAGGGTGGCCACTACCGGCAGGGCGGCTTCGACCCAGGCGGTGGAGCTGATGAACACCGTTTCAGCGAAGAACATTTCCTTCGACAGGAAGCCGTTCATCAAAGGCACGCCAGCCATCGCGGCACTGGCCACCATGGCCAGGGTGGCGGTGTACGGCACCAGGCGGATCAGGCCACTGAGGCGGCGGATGTCGCGGGTGCCGCTTTCGTGGTCGATGATGCCGGCGGCCATGAACAGCGAGGCTTTGAAGGTGGCATGGTTGAGGATGTGGAACACCGCGGCGACCGCGGCCAGCGGGCTGTTCAGGCCGAGCAGCAGGGTAATCAGGCCGAGATGGCTGATGGTCGAGTAGGCCAGAAGGCCCTTCAGGTCATTCTGGAACATCGCGGCGAAGGCGCCGAGCAACAGCGTGATGGCGCCGGCGCCGCCGACGATCCAGAACCACTCCTCGCTGCCGGAGAGCACTGGCCACAGGCGGGCCAGCAGGAATACCCCGGCCTTGACCATGGTTGCGGAGTGCAGGTAGGCCGATACCGGCGTTGGCGCAGCCATGGCGTGGGGCAGCCAGAACTGGAAGGGGAACTGGGCGCTCTTGCTCAGGGCGCCGATCAGGATGAGGGGCAGCAGCACCGGGTACAGCGCGTGCTGGCGGATGGTGTCGCCGGCAGCCAGGACCTTGTCCAGGTCGTAGCTGCCGACCACATGGCCGAGCAGCAGCGCCCCCACCAGCAGGCACAGGCCGCCTGCGCCCGTTACCATCAGTGCCATGTAGGCGCCGCGGCGGGCGTCTGCCCGGTGGTGCCAGTAGCCGATAAGCAGGAAAGAGAACAGGCTGGTGAGCTCCCAGAAGAACACCAGCTGGATCAGGTTGCCGGAGATCACCAGGCCCAGCATGGCGCCCATGAACGCCAGGAAAAAGGCGAAGAAGCGCGGCACCGGGTCTTGGGGTGACATGTAGTAGCGCGCGTACAGCGACACCAGCGTGCCGATGCCCAGCACCAGCAGCGAGAACAGCCAGGCGAAGCCGTCCATGCGCAGCACCAGGTTCAGGCCCAGGCTGGGCAGCCACAGGAACTCTTCGCGAATCACGCCCCCGTGGGCGACCTGAGGGTAAAGCAGTGCTACCTGGACGGTACCGACCAGGGCTACGAGCCCGGCAAGGATGGACTCGGCGTTTCGTGCGTTGTGCGGCAGCACGGCTGCCAGGCAACTGCCCACGAACGGCAGAAGCAATAGCACTATCAAAGACATAGCGGCCTATTCTGGAGAAGTTTGCAAGGATCATACGTGCCGGGGGGGTGATCACCAACACGCAAGCTGTCGCAGAATCCTACAAATAGACTGTGACAAGTGATTTTTTTATAACAGTTTTTTACAAAGCATAGCTGCAGTTGGCTGCTTCATAGGCCTGCCTGCCGCTCACCCGGTACCTGTTCGTCGTCCGCTGTGGCGCATTCGCTGCGCCGCCGTACCTTGAGTTCGCTGACTACCACCGCGATCACGATCAGCAGGCCGCCCAGCAGTGCCACGCCGGGGAGCCGTTCGCCGGCGATTCGCCCGACGATACCAGCCCACACCGGCTCACCAGCATAAATAAGCGTTGCCCGGGTGGGCGAGACCGACTTCTGCGCCCAGTTCATCGCCACCTGGATTACCGCACTCATCGCGCCCAGGCCTACGGCGCTTACCAGCAGCAGCCAGGAAAAGTCGGGGATGCGCTCCTGGGTCGGGACGATCATCAAAAACGCCAACACCGACGCGGTCGCCAACTGGACAACGGTGACCCGACGCACATCGACCTGGCCGGCGTAGCGGCTGATCAGGATGATCTCGCCGGCGATCGCCACAGCGCTGACCAAGGTCACCATTTCGCCTTCACTGAAATGCAGGCTGCCGCCTTCCGGGCCGGCCAGCAGCATCAGGCCGGCGAACGCCAGGCAAATGCCGATGCTGGGCATCAGGCCTGGCCGGCGGCCGAGTACCAGCCACTGCAACAGGGGCACGAACGGCACATACAGCGCAGTGATGAACGCCGACTGGCTGCTGCTGATGGTTTGCAGGCCCATGGTCTGCAAACCATAGCCGAGCATGATCGTGACACCGATCAGCATGCCGGCCTTGAGCTCGGTGAAGGTCAGCCCAGGCAGCGCCCGCGCTGACACCACGCCCACGAACAACGCCGCTGCCGCAAAGCGCAGGCCGACGAAGAACATCGGGCCGCTGACACTCATCACGTTATGGACAAGCAGAAAGGTGCCGCCCCACAACATGGTAATGAACACCAGCACGACTTCTGCCTTGCTCAGGCGAAAGGTAACGGTGGGGGTTGGCTTGCTGCTGGGCTGGATCATGGTCTTGCACACTCGGCGTCAGGCGGCGCACAATCGCCGCAAAGTGGGCAGTATACTGCGCAATACAGACCGGTGAGCAATATAGTGCACAAAGAATCCGCGCACCGTGGTTCGGTGCTGCAACACGTCAGCCTCAATGTTCGCAGCCTGCGCAATGCCGCTGGTATGAGCCAGGCGGTACTGGCTGAACGCTCGGGGGTCAGCCGGCGCATGCTGGTGGCCATCGAGGCGGGGGAAAAGAATGTCAGCCTGACCACCCTGGATTTGATCGCCGAGGCGTTGGGGGTGGCCTTCAGTACGCTGATTCAGGCGCCGGACCTGCGTGATCCAGGGCGTATCGAAGAGCTGGCCTGGGCGGGCGAGCACCCCCAGAGCCGGGCGGTTTTGCTGGGCACCAGCGCGGCGCGGCGCGAGGTCGAGCTGTGGGAGTGGACGCTGGCGCCGGGCGAGCGTTATGCCAGCGAAGCCGATGCCGAGGGTTGGAGTGAGCAGATCTATGTGTGCGCAGGGCAACTTACCCTGATCATCGAGGGGATGGAACATCGCCTGCAGGTGGGGCAGTTCCAGGTATTCCCCAGCAATTGCCAGTACGCCTACCGGAACGATGGCACTGTGCCGGTGCGGTTTGTGCGCAATGTGGTGATTTGAGGCCCCGCAGGTTCGACGCCCCGTGGTGGCGTGCAAGTGATCTGCCGGCGGGATGGGGCGCAAAGCGCCCCGAGCACCTCAAGCCTGTGCGGCCACCATTTCGCTCGTCTTCACGACTTTGGCGTAGGCAAAGGCCAACGCTGCCATGGTCGCATCCTGTACCTGGGCCGCTGGCACCTGCTTGCCGTCGAACGTCAGTGCCAGGGTCGCGCAGGCATCGTGCACCACGGTCACTTCAAAGCCCAGGTCGGCGGCTGCCCGGGTAGCGGCATCAATGCACATGTGGCTCATGCTGCCAACGATGGTCACGGCTTCGATGCCATGCGTTCGGAGCGTTTGTTCAAGGCCAGTTTCGAGAAAGGCGTTGACCTTGTGCTTGAGTATCACCGGCTCGCCTGCAGCCGGCTGGACCTTGCTGTAGAAGGCGGCGCCCGGCGAACCCGGGGCAAAGAATGGCGCATCGGCGCTGGTGAACTCATGCCGCACGTGCACCACCAAGTCGCCGCGCGTGCGGGCCGCGGCCAGCACGCGGGCCGCGTTTTCGGCCGCTGCCTCAGCCCCATCGAGGGGCCACTTGCCGCCTGGGAAGTAGTCGTTCTGGATGTCGATGATGATCAGCGCGTGCTTGTTCATGCTGCCTCCTGTGGCAGTAGTCGTGGGTTGGCGTTAGTTATAGGCTGTGGGGCCCGACCTGAGGATTGGCGTGAACGACACTATGCGGGTGAAAACTGACAACACGGCCAGGCTGGACATCGGCTTGCTGCTTTACCCTGGGGTACAGCAGGCTGCCCTGTATGGCCTGCGCGACCTCTTTACCGTGGCCAATCGGGTCGCAGCCGAACTGGGTGCTGTCGCGTTGCCGCAGGTGCGCATCAGCTTCTGGCAGGCCGACGTCGCAGGTCACTTGCAGCTGGCCCCTGGCAGCCCGGCTGTCGACTTGGCAGGTGTGCGTGTCCTGATCATCCCGCCAAGCCTGGAATCGACCCCGCATGGCGACCTGCTGGAACAGCATCGGTCGTCCCTGTGCCTGTTGCACGGGCGTGGCGCGGTGCTGGCGTCGGTGTGTATCGGCGTGTTTTTCATCGCCGCCAGTGGCTTGCTGGATGGTCGCCCGGCCTGTACCCACTGGAACTACGTGCAGGCGCTGGCGCAGCGGTTCCCCAACGTGCGCGTGCAGACCCAGCAGCCGGTACTGGACGACGGCGACATTGTCACCTCGGCGGGGTTGATGGCCTGGACCGACCTGGGGCTGCGGCTGCTCGAACGTTTTCTGGGGGCGACGGTAGCGCGGGAAACTGCCCGCTATCTGGCAGTCGAACCTGTCACCGCGGCATTGCCCGGGGCGTTGTTCAACCCTCGCCTGGACCATGGCGACGAAGCCATCCTGAAAGTGCAGCATTGGCTGCAGGGCAGTGACGGGCAGCATGCAGACCTGGCTGCAATGGCAGCCTGCGCGGGGTTGGAAGCGCGCACGTTCCTGCGGCGTTTTCGAGCCGCCACCGGGTTGCGCCCCACCGAATACTGCCAGCAGGTGCGCGTAGGGCGCGCGTGCCGGTTGCTGGAGTTCACCCGGCGCAATGTCGAGCAGATCGCCTGGGGGGTTGGCTATCAGGATCCGGGGGCGTTTCGCAAAGCCTTTCAGCGCATCACCGGGTTGACGCCGAGTGAGTACCGGCGACGCTTTGCGGTAACGGCGTAGCGCGTGCACAAACCGCTTGACCTTGACTTAACTTGAGGTTTTACCCTGCTCGGCATCGCGCTGCATGCGCCCGTAGCCAGGAGACTGTCGATGTCGGCAAACCCTCAATCCCTGTGGTTCACCCAGATGATCGAATATGAAGTGCCGAGCCCGTGCCAGCAGGCGTTGGCTCAAGCGCTGGTGGTGCGCAGCGAAGTGTTGGCAGCGCGCTGTGAAGGCCTGCAAGGCGTCAGCATTCAGGCAAGCGACGATGGCAGCCGGGTGCTGCAGTACCTTCAGTGGCAGTCACGCCAGGCCTGGTCGGCGGCGGCCGTGTATTTCAACGAGGAACCCTTCCTCGAGCTGTTGCGCCGGCACCAGGCACGGGGTGTCAATTTTGCGGCCTACCAGACCTTGCGCAGCCTGGTGCGCAACGCCGATGGCGGCCTGCATTGCCAGGTAGGTGAGGGTCAGGCGTACCACGGTGCGTAGTGTGGGTAGCGGTCCAGGCGGGCACCGATGACCATTTCGCTGATCCATGCCGCCAGCATCGAGCTGTAGGCTTTCTGGCTTTCTTCACTGGATAACGCGTGGTCGGCGCCGTCGACCATGCGGTGGGTCAGTGAGTGGGCGCTGACGAATGCCGAGCGGTAGCTCATCAAGGTGCTGTGCGGGACATAGTCGTCCTGTTCGGACTCCACCAGCAGCACATCACCGACGAACTCGGCGCAGGCGGCCAGGGCGCGGTTGTCGGCTGGCCCCAGGGGGCGCTGGCGGTAGGCATTCAAGCGCTGACGATCAAGGGCTTGCTTGGGGCTGTCCCATTCTTCGTCCCAGTACATGGCCGGCACCCGCAGGGCCAGCCATTTCACCGGGCGTTCGCGGGTCAGCAAGGTGGCCAGGTAGCCGCCATAGCTGCTGCCGATGATGGCGATGGCGTTGCTGTCGACCGCCGGGTGGCTGATCAGGCGGTCGTAAGCCACCAGCAGGTCTTGCAGGTTCTGCTCACGGGTAACGGTCAGGCGCTGGCTTTGGGTTTTTTCATGGCCGCGCAGGTCGAAGGTCATGCACACGCAGCCCAGGCCGGTGATGTGTCGGGCGCGAGCCAGGTCACGTTGCTGGCTGCCACCCCAGCCGTGGACGAAGAGAATACCTGGCATCTTGCTGCCAGGGCTGACCAAGGTCCCGGCGATGCGGTCGTTCTCGACCTGCAGTTCGACGGTTTCACTCTGAATGGCCATGCTCGCGAATCCGCGCAAATTTGCTGAGTTGTCCGAGTTCACTGTCGTTTCCTTGGTAGAAAAGGGTGGCATCCGCGGGCAGGTCGGCGCTACCGAACACTTCATGGGTGGACGCACGTACCTGCTGCAGTGCCGGGTCGTCGGCAAATGCCTGCAGGGCCAGCAGCTCGGCGCTGCTGGCACCGCCCAGGCGCCAGGATTGTTCGAGTACCCCGCTGCATGGCTGGCCGGAGGCAGTGGTGCCGCGGGCGATATCGTAGTTGCGCCGCGACGCCACAAAGCCCGGAAAATGCCGTTCGGCAGCCTGTTCGTAGACCATGGCCTGGTTCACGGCCAGCCGCAGGTGGTCTTCAAGGGGGCGTTGCAACAGGGCCTGATAGTCGCCACGGACTACGATCAGGTCAGATCCACCGTACACCTCGCAGCCCTGATGGTCACGGGTGAGTTGCTGGGTGCCATGGTAGCTGCAGGTGAGGCCGGCCACCCTGACCTGACCAACGCTGAAGGTCTGCACTTGGCTCAGGTCTTCTTCCAGCACCAGTCCCCATACCGCCAACTGCTGGTCGTCCATACTGTTCAGCAAAGGGGTCAGCTGGTCCAGTTCTGTGATCACCTGTTGCCCGCGGCCTGCGCTGGCCCGTACTGGCTTGACCCGCACAGGGCCAGCGCGCAACAGCAAGGCTGCAGCATTGCGGGCATCGGGTTTGCTGAACACCGTAAAACCGCGCAGCAAGGCGTCGCCGGCCTGGCGGGCGAAGCCATCGGTCCAGCCCGCAGGGCTGGTGGCTCCCGCCGGCAGCGGGTGGGAAATGGCTTTGGTGGCCATGTAGGGGCAGGGTACTAAGCCGCCGAACAGATCGGACTCACTGACAATGCCCAGGCTGGCAGCCTGCTCGGTGTCGGTCAGGGTTTCGGTCGGGATGCAATAGCAGTTGTCGGTGGCAACAGGCAGCCGGGTGGGCTGCACATGGGGGCAGCCCAGCAAGCGTGCCAGGCCCTCGGCGAGCTTCAGGTGCACGGCCCGCTCATGCTCGGGTGTATGTTCCCGAGTGTCGAGCAGCACGACTGCAGTTTTAGCGGGGCAGGCACTGGGCATGGTCTGCTGCCTGTGTGTGGCGAATGTACAGTGTGTGAAGCCGTGACCCTGGGGAAGTTCAGCAATACTTGATCGGCGGTCCTTGTGTAGGACGGTTCCGGTTTCCGCCTGGGCGATTGCAGGGCTTTGGCGCCTGCTCCATTATCCGCCTATTGGATCAACCGTGATGTAGCCGCAGGAGAGCGCATGAACGTGCAGACCCCCTTTGAACACAGCGTGCCACAGCGCCTGATGCGTCTGCGCCAGGCGATGGCGGCAAGGCACATCGATGCCTTGCTGGTGCCTTCAGCCGACCCGCACCTCTCCGAATACCTGCCCGGCTATTGGCAAGGGCGCCAGTGGCTGTCGGGGTTTCATGGCTCGGTGGGTACACTGGTGGTGACCTCGGCGTTTGCCGGGCTATGGGTCGATAGCCGCTACTGGGAACAGGCCGAGCATGAATTGGCCGGCAGTGGCATCGAGCTGATGAAGCTGTCGCCGGGCAAGCCTGGCGCGCTGGAGTGGCTGGGAGAGCACGCTGAGCCCAACGGCACCGTGGCAGTCGACGGTGCCGTCATGGCATTGGCCTCGGCGCGGCAATTGGCAGAGCGGCTGAAGGCGCGCGGGGCGCGGCTGGTAACCGACCAGGACCTGCTGGGCGAGGTGTGGGACGGGCGCCCGGCGCTGCCTGGCAACCCGGTCTATCAGCATTTGCAGCCGCACGCCACGACGAGCCGGGCGCAAAAGCTCGCGCAGTTGCGCCAGGCCATGCAGGCCAAGGGGGCCGATTGGCACTTCATTGCCACCCTCGATGACATCGCCTGGCTGTTCAATCTGCGCGGTAGCGACGTCTCATACAACCCGGTGTTTCTGGCCTTCGCCTTGATCAGCCAGCAGCAGGCCATGCTGTTCGTTGGCCAGGGCAAGGTGGATGCGCACCTGCGCCAGGTACTGGCGAGCGACGGTGTCGAAGTGCGCGACTACAACGAAGCAGGGCAGGCGCTGGCTGCCGTGGCGGCAGGCAGCCGGCTGCTGCTGGACCCGGCACGCGTCACCTGCAGCCTGTTGGCCAACTTGCCGGCGGGTGTGGAGCTGGTCGAGGGGCTGAACCCCACCACCCTGAGCAAGGCCTGCAAGGGTGACGCTGATCTCCCCTACATCCGTCAGGTCATGGAGGAAGACGGGGCGGCATTGTGCGAATTCTTCGCCTGGCTGGAAGCCAACCTTGGTCGAGAGGTCGTCACCGAGCTGACCGTGGACGAGCAATTGAGTGCCGCACGTGCACGGCGGGCGAATTTCGTGTCGCTGAGCTTTTCGACCATTGCAGCCTTCAATGCCAATGGTGCGATGCCGCATTACCGCGCCACCGAGCAGTCGCATGCACGCATCGAAGGCAACGGGCTGTTGCTGATCGATTCGGGGGGGGCAGTAC
>NZ_BLJG01000050.1 GCF_009932375.1 Pseudomonas juntendi | reverse complement strand
GCATCTAGTGCAGGGGGGCATTTAATGCCGGGGGCATAAGATGCCGGGGTTACGATGTAGTAGGTCGACCGCCCGGCACGCTCTTTCGCCACCAGCAAGCCGACGCTTTCCAGCCAACGGATCGCGTTGCGCACGGCACGCTCTTTGAGGCAGGTGCGCTCGCAGATCCTGGCAATGGAAGGCCAGCAAACGCCGTCATCGTTGGCATTGTCGGCCAAGGAGATCAGCACCGACTTCTGGGCAGCGCTCATTTCAAGCGGCCAGCAGGCGGTCATCAGGATGGTGCTCACAGTTGCAGCTCCTCACAAACGCGGCGCACGAAGGCGTCGTAGGGCTCGACGAACAGACAGCCATGACCCTCCAGCTCGGCACGTAGCCGCTTTCTGAACTCGTAGAGCTGCCAGCGGGCCGATTCGGGCTGACCCTGCATTGCCCCGTAGGCTGGCCAGCCCGTTGGGATGATCGTCGCGCCAGCGCGCTGCGGGAGCGCCTGGGGAGGGGTAGACGGGTTCATTGGAGGGTCTCCCCGCTCAGTGTGGCGCGCTTCACAACTGCCGGGGCCGGACGCTTCAATTGGTCGCCGGTGTTGTCCATCAGGTTTCGCACAGCCGTGTCGAGACGCCGCTTGACGTTGTACCGATGCTGCTTGGCCTGGCTCATACGCTCATAGCTTTGGGCGGTCGCGCGGATGACCCCGTCGTAGGCAGGATCGGAATAATCGATGCCGTGGCGGTTCGGGTACGGCTCGCCATGAACACGGAAGTAGCGAAACACCTCGCCCTTGTAGTCTTCTCGCAGGCAGGTGACCGTGTAATGGGCGTGGCGGTGTTCAACGGCCAGCTCGGCAATGCGCTCGATCAGTTGCTGCTTGGTTGGTTTCTTCATGGCTGCTGTCTCGGATGAATCTTGAAGCGTCCCTGCGGGATCTCTGGATGGGTTGCGCGTTCAGCGGTCTCGTAGGTGCATTCCGATACGAACCGGTCGAACCGCTGGGTGACGGCTGGCTTGGGCCAGATGGCGAAGGGCTGCCCGCCTTCATCAGCGTGGCGACTGCGGACAAAGGCGTACGGCAGCGGCGCACAGGAAACCTCCCGCATCACAGCATTCACCACCCAGGCCGGCAGGCCGTGACGGCGATTGATGCGGTCGCGGATCGTGGTGATGGTTTCGAAGCCGCTGGGCACGGAGTCGAGATAGCGCACCTGTTCCAGCTTGGTGGTGCGGTCCTCGACGCGCTCCAGCGCCACTTGCTGCTCGGCCTGCTGGCGCTCGAGCGTGACCATCGTCTGCGCTTGCGCCAGCAGTTGCTCAGCTGGTGTCATCGGTCGCTGATAGCTGCCCGTCTTGCGGATCGATGGGATTACCTCCCCCGCCACCCACATTTGCAAAGGAAGTGCGCCAGGCTTGTCTGATCTGCCCAGGAAGAAGTAGAGCCCCTGCTCGCTCAGCACTGCCATTTGCTGGTTGCCTGAGGGGGTCAGAACGGATCTGACCCCCCGCCATTGCTCCGGCACATGGGCGATAGTGCTGGTGCCAGCCCACGAATAGCCGAGATCATCAGCAATGTCCTTGGCCACAAACCAAGGTTCATTGGCATGATCCTTTACGACGCGGATTTCATGGCCATTGAAATTGAAGGGGATCAGATTCATTCCGCACCCCCTGCGCCACGTTTTGCAGCGGCAGGTTTTTGTGGCGCGGTGGTCCTTCCAGCGTCGATTTCAGTGAAGCTGGCATCCATCCTCTTCATCCAGTCGTCGGCATGGTTCACCCATTCCTCGCAGAGCTCATCACCCATCAGCGCGAGCTTCGTGGGCAGGCTCGATTCCTCTGCAATCTTGCTGATGGAACGGAACAGAGTACGGGCATCTTCCAAGCGCGCCTGGAGGCAGAGAATGTCGTTGTATGCCTCGTCGGCTATGGTGCGGACGGTTTTCATTGGCTATCCCCCGCTGCATTCATCAGCTGAAGCAACTGGTCCTGCGCCTGGTCGGCCAACATGAACAAGGCCTCGTGGAGGACTGATTCGCTGAGGTGATCAAGCTGGGGCGAGAACCCTGCCGACGCATCACCTTTGAGGCTGTCGTTTTCCATCAAAATGGAAGCGAACCCCTCGATAACACGCAGACGGGCCATGACCTTCTCGCCCAGATCGCTAGTTGTCGTGGTCATTGATGCACCTCCGCGCCACGAACTAGAGATGTTGGGTTTTGTGGCGCGAGGTCTTCAGCGCCACGGATTGGAGCCTCCACTGAATCGATCAAGGCCTCCACCTGCATAGTCAAAGTACGGATGGCAAAGAGCTGGCAGCTTTGCTCGTCAGCTTCATCAATGAGGCTTCCGAGCAGGATATTCACACCTGACAAAATGGTGCCGGCTGCCACCAGTGCGACGCTGCAGGATGTGCCGGCTTCGACCTGGTAGGAGACGCCTGAGGTGGAAAAGCGCTGCATACTGGTTACGAGGGACGTGGTCATTGGGCACCGCCTTGCTCTGCGGCATGATGGGGCGCGTCGTGATAGGCGTACTCGTGATGGGCGTAGAGCGCCTGGGTGCAGAACTCGAGAGCACTGACCAAGCCCTCTCGGTCGCGTGGCAGCAGCATTTCGCCAAGCTGCGCCTGGTCTTCCAGCAGCACGCGGGCAATGCCGTAAGCGCCGTGGGCAGCACGGAAGCGGCTCCGCAGATCGATCAGGCTCTCCTTTGGTTGTTGCACAGCAACACGGGGTTTGCTATTTTTCGGGTGCGACATAGCGCATCCTCCTAAGACAAGGTGATGTTGCAAGACCTCCTGGCAGAGGTCGGTTAAAGAACCCGCCTGGCAGCGGGTTTTTTGTTGCCTGCGATTTAGCCGGACAACAAAAACTGGGATGCCGAGGCCGTCATCAGGAGGCCTTCAGGCGAGGTTGATTGGGGTTGTTCAGACCGAGCACCATTTGCAGCGAATCAAGCTCACGCTCGATGTCGCCTAGCAGCAGCGGTTTGTCGCGCTTCCACTCACAAAGCCCGCGCCCGTAGGTGCTGGCGAGAGATTCGCGGTCGTCGAATATCTTGCAAGCGCGATTGAGTCGATCCAGCTTCGACGGAGCGCCGCTCAACAGCGCTTCAATTTTCGTGTCGCACCAAACAGCGAACCTGGTGCTAATCCAGCGACCGAAATAAACCCTGACCTTCGGGTGCAACCATGTTCCGCCACTGCCGCCAGCCTTGGTCAACACGAGGCCAGTCCTTTTCGTGAGGGCGAGAATCTTGGAGCGAACCCAGGACTTAGACGCATCCAACTCTTTGATTTCATTGAATTCTGTCAGGGTGACAGAATTGACACCAAGGGCATCCCCCATGACGCAAAGGTATTCGAGGGTGTCGATTTGGCGAAGCCAAGCGGTAGGTTCCTTGTCGAACTGCTTGGCGATTTTCGTGGCGTTCAACCAGCCGTCAGCGCTGAGGTCTACCTGTCGCCCTTCGAAGTCGAGGTGGATTACATTGCTCACTGGGCACCTCCGGTACTGGATAAAACGCCAGCCACTTCAAGGGACTGACCTGGCCGTGATCTTGAGCGTACATTTGCGTTCAAGGTCGGCAGGGCCTTTGCCTTGGGAAGCTGCTCTTCATCGCGAGTCAAGCCCCACTGCAGATCCGGGCGAAGTACGCAGCGACTTACGAGCCCGTCAGTAGCGCTTTCTATCTGCAGAGCCCTTTCGGCCGTGATCGCCCTGTCGCCTGAAACGAGCCTCGATAAATACGACGCTGTCACGCCAAGCTTGAGCGCAAGGACTTTCTTGCCGCCCCGCGGGAGCTGCGAAAGGTACTCGGATAGGTTCATTCAGATTTACCTATTGGTGCATTTATGTCGCAGGCTACCTGATTCATGCACCATTTCAAGGTAATTTTCCAAAAGGGAAATAAAAGGTACAGTCAGGCATGGACACTAATGACTCGAACCAAATCAGAAATGTACGCAGGCTCCGGCTCCGGGAGCTTGTGCTGACACGCTTTGGCGGAAAGCAATCAGCCTTCGCGGAAGCCATTGAGCGCTCTCCCTCATACGTGGCCAGGCTGTTTTCTGACAATCCAGCGCACTCAAGGAATATTGGGGAATCATTGGCGCGGCAGATTGAAGGCATGTGTCATTTGCCCAACGGATGGCTAGATGATCCTAAGGGCTTGGAGCTGGCCATATCAGCGGTAAACGACGCTCAATCCCGCGCTTCAACAATCTCTGAGCCTATAGACGTGAGGAACTGGGACTCGACTGACGACCACGAGTATCCGTTCTACAACGTCACAATTCCCGTGCTCGAGATTCCTGAAAGCTGGGGGAAGCACGCGCAAGGCGCTGAAAGCGAAACCCCTATTAGGACTGCCGTGTTTGACTTGGCATGGCTGCGTAGATCCATGTCCATGACGGACATCTCGAATCTACGCATGTCAACAGGGCTCGGGGACAGTATGGCTCCAACCATCAAGCATGGTGACCTCCTTGTCGTGGATGTTGGGGTGACAGAGGCTCTATACGATGCCGTCTATGTAGTCCGTATTGGTAGCGTACTCACTATCAAGCGCATACAGGTAGACATGGATGGGATCCGTATCCTGTCCGATAATCCGCAGTTCAAAGAGGTCTGCATACCCCATGACATGATGGACCGAATCTCGGTGGTAGCGCGTGTCGTCTACATCTGGAGCGGATCAAGAATATAGCTTACATGAACCAGACAACCCGCTACGGCGGGTTTTTTTTGGTAAATTTTTCGGCCACCCGATTGACAAAGATTTACCAATTGGTACTCTTTACTCCATCGCACTTGCCATGGAGTTTCCAAGCATGACCCCATCAACCTCAATCACCGTAGGCAACTGGCAAGGCCTACTGGGCCAAGGCGCAGCCCCGCGTGAGCTGGAGTGCCTGCTGGCCATCGCTGGTGGAGCTTCTGGCAAGGAAGCTGCTCGGGCATTGGGCATCAGCGAGGATGGCGTCAAGAAGCGCCTGATCGCTCTGGGCACAAAGTGGGGCGTCACCCGCCGAGCTGCGCTGGTTGCTGAGGCATTCAAGCGCGGCGTCATCAGCCCTGCCGCTACTGCCCTAGCACTGATCATGGCCATTCACGGAATGATCGGCGACGACCAAGTAATGCGCATTCGCCGCGGCGGCAACGGCGGCGAGCGCCGTGTCGAGCTTCGCGTTGCGGCACGCCGGGTCGAGCAATTCCAGGTGGCCGCGTAAGCACAAGCGCAAACAAACCTCAACTCAGGACCAAGCCATGATCGACGTGACTATCAGCATCAGCTCGGAAGCGCGGCAGCCAGCACCTGCTCCTGCCGCCGCGAAGCTGACCACCCTCAAAGAGCTGGCTGAGCTGCTGAAGATGGACCGCAGCGCCGCACGCCGTTACGTGATGCGCCTGGGCCATATGCCCAAACGCGCTCGCACTGCCTCAAGCGGCTATCAGACGGCCTTGGTGTTCGACCACGACCAGGTGCGCCAGATCGTCGAGGCGCGGCAGGCGGATGGCTACTGCTGACATGGCACAGGTCAGCGTCGATGGCTTTCCAACGAGAGCCCTGCGCGGTGACCAAGCCCGGGCGAAGGGGGTAGCGAAACGCGACCCCCATCCTTTCGGAGATACCAGATGAACTTGATTCAACGAAGCTTCAACGGCCACTCGATCCAGGTGTTCCTGGATGAGAACGGCGAACCGTGGTTCATCGCGATGGAAGTGGCCGAGGTGCTTGGCTACAGCGATGCCTACGAGATGACCAAAAAGCTGGATGACGACGAGAAGTCAAACCGGCAAATCGCCGGTTTGGGTACTGCCACTGGCGGGCGCGGGGTTTCGACCATCAATGAATCTGGCCTGTACTCGGCGATCCTCACCAGCAGCAAGCCAGAAGCCAAGCCGTTCAAGCGCTGGGTGACTCATGACGTACTGCCAACCATCCGCCGCACTGGCAGCTACTCGACGGTTCAGCAGCAGCAACTCCCCGGCGCGAACGATGCGACGATCCTGATCGAGTCGATGGCGCGCACCATGAACCTGCCGCCCTCGGCCACTTTGGGAATGTACCAAAAATATGCTCTGAAGATCGGCCAGGCCGACCTGCTCCCGGTGTATGCGATTGACGCGCCGGACGGCGACAGCAGCAGCCACACAACAGCCGCCCTAGCCACTCTCATCAAGAAGACCGGCCTACCAGTAACTGCTCGCAAAGCGTACTTGTGCATGCAATCTGCCGGCCTGGTCGAACGGAAAGAACGCCCGAGCAAGACCAAGGGTATCAAGGAGTTTTGGGCGCTCACCGATGCTGGTTTGAAGTACGGCAAGAATGTCACGAACCCGAAGAATCAACTTGAAGTTCAAGTTCACATCTTTGAAAGCAAATTCGACGACTTGTGCGAACTTTTGGATATGCATGGTTTGCGCTAACCAATAAGTAACACCTCAACTTCTCTCGAAAGCCAAGTTACTCGGCGGGTACTCGCTCGCCTTAAATAAGGAGATTCAAACATGCTCATGCTAAGTCGCAACATCGGCAAGGCCGTCATCATCGGCGGCAACATCCGGGTCACTGTAGCCCAGGTAAACGGCTGCCAGGTCCGCCTGGGGATCGAGGCTCCGCGTGGTGTGATCGTTGACCGCGAGGAGATCCATCACCGCCGGGTTGCCGAAGGCACCGCCCAGGATGCGCCGGGGTTCAACATCGACGACCACGTCAAGCTGGTGGCCGATGCCCGCCGGTACCGCTGGCTGCGTGACCGTGAGCGCATCGTAGATCCGGATGAAGACCTGCTGGTGGTGCGCGGCGATAACTGGCTATCCGGCGAAGAGCTGGATCAGGAGATTGACACCGCCCTGCGCCTGGAAGCCTTGGAGCAGCAGGTGGTGCTGGAGCATCAGCCATGACCGCCGCCTTCTTCCTGATAGTTCTGTATACGAGTGGCAGTGGGCACGCCATGGCATCCGTACCAATGGCTACCGCAGAAGAATGTAAGCAGGCCGCGACAAAAGCCAAGGCCGATCTTGAGGGCACGCTGACCAAAGTGCGTACGTCTTGCGTGAGGGCTCGGCCATGACCCACATGATGACTCCAGGCACTCGCCTGCACCTGCAAGACGATCTTGGCCAACTGGGCGAGCGCCTGATCCGCTTCGGGGAGGCCCTGCAAGACCCCAATACCACCGTCGGCAAGCTGTCTGACCTAGCCAAGTCGTGCGGCATCAAGCTGCACATGCGCGCCGTTGCTGAATCTGGAGAGGCACCCAATGCTCACTGATAATCTGGCGCATCGCGCCCTCTTCACCCTGCCGCCGATTCGCCCGAGCGCAGAGACTGCGCCAGCAGTTCAGGCCCTGCCTGAACAGAAGGTCGTGACCGGTGACAAGGAGGTGGATGCCGTTTTGTGGCTGCGCGAGGTGATCAAGACCGGCCAAGCCGGGCCGATCGCAACTGCCCTGGACGCTGCCAAGCAGATCAAGACGCCGCTCAAGGAGATCGAGCAGCGGTATGTCGACTATGTGAAGCGCAACAGTGGGGGCAATCCATTCGCGGTGATGTTCTCGTTCGGATTTGCCGACCTTGAGGGACTGGCCAAGGGTTCGCTGGAGAAGGCTGCCCTGGCATCTGAGGCCCGGGCCCGCTTCGAAGGCGAGACGATCTTTGAAGATACGCCCGCCGAGCAGTTCTGCGAGAAGGCCTTGAAGCGCTGCAAGGGCTTCAAGAGCTACTTCGACAACGACAAGGCTCAGGTGGCCAAGCGATTCCGCAAACACGCAGAGCTGATGCCCCACACGCTCGACGACTGCCTGCACGAGATTGCCTACTGGGGACGGCTGTATGTCCTACGTCATGCAGTTGGCGAATGGGGCGACGGGATGCACGAAGCCATTGCTCGTGAATGGTTTGTCCAGGACCAGCTGTCGGAGATCAAGCCGCGCAACCAGGCTGAGGCCCTTCGCGTCCTGGATTACGCCGCGCACGCCGAGAGCATTGAGCATGACGGCATGGTGGCCATTTCGCGAAACCTCATCACCTCGGGAGGACTGCCGGCATGATCAAGCGCCGAGCAATCAACCCCGCCGCCCTCCCCGCCGTTGGACAGCCGCTGGCGGGCGGCTTCTTCGCCGGCCGTCTCTTCTTCGATGGCGCCGAGCACGCAGTCATCGACGCAGGCCGGGAGTTCGAAGTAGCCGCCCACTGGTGGCAGGAGGAAGGCCCGCGCCCACGAATCCGCGGTGCCACGTCCCGTTTCGACGGCCTGGCCAACACCCAGGCTATGGCCGCCGAGGGCAGCACTATCGCCCGCAAGGTGCTGGACATGAATATCCGTGGCACCTGGGGCTGGCACATCCCTTCCATCGAGGAGCTGCAGGTGCTGCGCTGCAATCTCTTGCAGCTTCCAGATTGGGGGCATGACGGGTCGTACACAGTCAGGGGCGCGGCCCAGGCGTTCGGCCTCAGCGAGTACTGGACCAGCAGTCAGAAGTCGAACGCGGCTACTGCGTGGTACCTGCACATGTTGCCCTGGTGCGTGCCTGACACGAACTGGGTGAGCAAGTGCAAGGGCATCCGCCCGGTTCGCACCCTGCTGATCAGCCAGGAGGCTTTCGTGCACGCGCCATCGACAGACACGCCACTCACCGAGGCGGATCTGCGCGGCCTGGCCAACCAGCAAGCGGTGGTCACCGTGCTCGAGCGGTTCGTGAACGAGGATGCCGGGAGGTTCTATGGTCGGACCGACGTATTGGTGGCCGAACTGGCGGCGCTCGCGGCGGCTGTCGTGACAGATCGGCGTGACAACTAAAACCTGACGCGTCAGGAGGAATAGCGATGGCAGCAGCAGAGAATCTGCCCGAAGACCATGTGCACGACAAGGTCACCGAAAAACGGATGGGCGAGTTGGTGGGGTGTACAGCGAAGGCGCTTCAACGCAAGCGCGAGAAAGGCATCATCCCCAACTGGGTGTGGATGAAGATCAACGGCAGGATTATGTACAGCAAAAGGAGATATGACGAATGGATCGAAAGCCTGTGGACCTGCCGGCCGGAGTCGAGCTTGTCGGGCGCTCAATCCGAATTCGCTTCACCTGGAACAAGAAGCGGTGCTGCGAGACGCTCCCCCTCCCTCAGACCCCGAAAGGGATCGCAGCAGCAGCGAGTCTACGTGCTCAAGTAAAGGGGCTGGACAAGCTCGGCGCCCTGACCGCAGAAAAGTATGCCGAGCTTTTCCCCAATACCCGCAGCGTGGTGGTGCATGAGCAAACTACGCCGATCTTCTTCGATTACGCGCAGGACTGGCTCAACAGCTTGCAAATCGTGGAGGGTACTCGGAAGAACTACCGCTCTGCTCTGCAGGTGTATTGGGTTCCTTACCTGGCCGATAAGCCGATCGACACCATCACGTCAGTGCTCCTGCGCAAGATCATGAACGATATCAAGTGGACTTCCCCGGTACGCCGCAAGGGCGTGGTCGGCCTGCTGGTGTCGATCTTCCAGCAGGCGGTGACGGACGAGTTGATTGTTCGAAACCCGGCCCTGTCTATCCCAGGCGCCAAAGTGCCGAAGCGTGAGGTCGACCCTTTCACCAAAGAGGAAGCGGATTCGATCATTGCTCATCTGTACGAAACGACGAGCGGCATGACGGCAATTTACGCCGCCTATTTCGAGTTCTGTTTCTACACCGGCATGCGGCCGGGCGAGGTGATGGCTCTGCGCTGGAGCGAGATCGACAGGCGCGTAAAGACTGCCAACGTTTGCCGCATTCAGATCCGTGGAGTGATCCAGGATCGCACCAAAACGAAGCGTTCCCGAAAAGTTTTATTGAACGATCGCGCCCTGCATGCGCTCGAAAAAGCCAGACCGCTCACCGAGGCCCGTTCAGATTACGTGTTCGCGCCCAGTGGGACAGGTGACCGCTCGGAGATGTTCATTCGCTCTGAGACGAGTCAAAAACGCTACTGGCTGGCAGCCCTGCGGAAGCTTGGCATCAGGCGCCGCAGGATGTACGACACGCGCCACACGTACGCGACCATGTGCCTGATGGCCGGCATGAACCCGGCATTCATCGCCGCGCAACTCGGGCATAGCGTGCAGGTGCTGCTTTCTACATACGCGAAGTGGATCAACTCGCCGAATGATTGGGCTGAGCTTGATAAGCTGAAATCGCTGGAAAGTGGTACAAAAATGGTACGAGCTAAAAGCCAGTAACGCCAAGAGTGCCGAAACTCAAAGGGTTTACGTTACATGTGCGGATTAGCAGGAGAGTTACGTTTCACCCCCATCGGCCAAGCGCCACGCCCAGCCGACCTGGCGGCGGTAGAGCGCATTACCCATCACCTGGCCCCACGCGGCCCGGATGCCTGGGGCTTCCATAGCCAGGGCCCGATAGCCCTCGGCCATCGCCGCCTGAAAATCATGGACCTGTCCGACGGCTCGGCGCAGCCCATGGTCGACAACACCCTGGGCCTGTCCCTGGCGTTCAACGGTGCCATCTACAATTTCCCCGAGTTGCGCCAGGAGCTGCAGGCCCTGGGCTACCAGTTCTGGTCGGACGGCGACACCGAAGTGCTGCTCAAGGGCTACCACGCCTGGGGGGCGGCGCTACTGCCGAAACTCAACGGCATGTTCGCCCTGGCCATCTGGGAACGCGATAACCAACGCCTGTTCCTGGCCCGCGACCGCCTGGGCGTAAAGCCGCTGTACCTGTCACGCAACGGCGAGCGGCTGCGTTTTGCCTCGACCCTGCCAGCGCTGCTCAAGGGCGGCGACATCGACCCGATGCTCGACCCGGTGGCGCTCAACCACTACCTCAACTTCCATGCCGTAGTGCCGGCACCGCGCACCTTGCTGGCGAACGTGCAAAAGCTGGAACCCGGCACCTGGATGCGTATCGACCGCCACGGCGAAATCGAGCGCCAGACCTGGTGGCAACTGCAATACGGGCCCAACGCCGATGAGCGTGAGCTGGACCTGGAAGGCTGGACCACCCGCGTACTCGACGCAACCCGCGAAGCCGTGGCCATCCGCCAGCGTGCCGCCGTGGACGTGGGCGTGCTGCTGTCCGGCGGTGTCGACTCCAGCCTGCTGGTCGGCCTGCTGCGCGAAGTCGGTGTGGACGACCTGTCGACCTTCTCCATCGGCTTTGAAGATGCCGGCGGCGAGCGCGGCGACGAGTTCCAGTACTCCGACCTGATCGCCCGGCACTACGGCACGCGCCACCACCAGTTGCGCATTGCCGAGCACGAAATCATCGACCAGCTGCCTGCCGCCTTCCGCGCCATGAGCGAGCCGATGGTCAGCCACGACTGCATCGCCTTCTACCTGCTGTCGCGGGAAGTGGCCAAGCATTGCAAGGGCGTGCAAAGCGGCCAGGGCGCCGACGAACTGTTCGCCGGCTACCACTGGTACCCGCAGGTGGACGGCGCCGAGGATGCCTACGCGGCATACCGCAACGCCTTCTTCGACCGCAGCCACGACGAGTACCGCGATACCGTGCAGGCGCCATGGTTGCTGGATACCGATGCCGCTGGCGATTTCGTGCGCGAGCATTTCGCCCGCCCTGGCGCGCCGCAGGCGGTGGACAAGGCCTTGCGCCTGGACAGCACCGTGATGCTGGTCGACGACCCCGTCAAACGGGTCGACAACATGACCATGGCCTGGGGCCTGGAAGCACGCACCCCGTTCCTCGACTACCGCCTGGTAGAGCTGTCGGCACGGATTCCGGCGCGCTTCAAGCTGCCAGACGGCGGTAAACAGGTGCTCAAGCAAGCCGCACGGCGGGTGATCCCGCATGAAGTGATCGACCGCAAGAAGGGCTACTTCCCGGTACCGGGCCTGAAGCACCTGGAAGGCGCCACACTGGGTTGGGTACGCGAACTGCTGACCGACCCCAGCCAGGACCGTGGGCTGTTCAACCCAGCCATGCTCGACCGCCTGCTTAGCAACCCGCACGGCCAATTGACGCCACTGCGCGGTTCCAAGCTATGGCAACTGGCAGCATTGAACCTGTGGCTGAGCGAACAAGGACTCTGACCGATGAAACCCCACGAAATCGCCTACGGTCAGCGCCTGCTGCGTGGCCAGGCGCCGTCCTACGAGCGCCTGCAGGCGCGCCTGGCCGGCGACGGTAGCCAGCCCCACCAACAGCCGCGTGCCGTGCACTGCGGCTGGGGCCGGCTGCTGATTGGCCACACCTATGCCGACCCGGCCGACCTGGCCGACGACCTGTTGGGCGAATGCCCAGGCGAACGCGATATCGCGCTATATGTGGCAGCACCGCAGCAGGTGCTGGCGCAGGCGCCACAACAGTTGTTCCTCGACCCATCCGACACCCTGCGCCTGTGGTTCACCGATTACCGCCCGGCGCAGCGGGTATTCCGCGGCTTTCGCGTGCGGCGGGCGCAGAACCCGGCCGACTGGCAGGCCATCAACACCTTGTATCAGGTGCGCGGCATGCTACCGGTCGATGCCGACTTGCTCACCCCTCGGCACCTGGGCGGCCCGGTCTACTGGCTGGCTGAAGACGAAGACAGCGGCGCGGTCATCGGCAGCGTCATGGGCCTGAACCATGCCAAGGCTTTCGATGACCCCGAGAACGGCAGCAGCCTGTGGTGCCTGGCAGTCGACCCGCACTGCACCCGCCCCGGCGTGGGTGAAGTGCTGGTGCGCCACCTCATCGAGCACTTCATGAGCCGCGGCCTGGCCTACCTCGACCTTTCGGTGCTGCACGACAACCGCCAGGCCAAGCGCCTGTACCAGAAGCTTGGCTTTCGCAACCTGCCCACCTTCGCCGTCAAGCGCAAGAACGGCATCAACGAGCAACTGTTCCTCGGCCCCGGCCCACAGGCCGACCTCAACCCCTATGCACGCATCATCGTCGACGAGGCATTGCGCCGCGGCATCGAGGTACAGGTGGATGACGCCGCCGGCGGGCTGTTCACCCTCAGCCTGGGCGGCCGGCGCATCCGCTGCCGTGAGTCGCTCAGCGACCTGACCAGCGCCGTGACCATGACCCTGTGCCAGGACAAGCGCCTGACCCAGCATGCCCTGCGCACTGCCGGGCTGCAGGTGCCGGCGCAACAATTGGCCGGTAATGCCGACGATAACCTGGCCTTTCTCGACGAGCATGGCGCGGTGGTGGTCAAGCCCGTTGACGGCGAACAAGGCCAGGGCGTAGCGGTAAATCTCACCTGCATCGACGACGTGACCCAGGCGGTCGCCCATGCCCGCCAGTTCGATAGCCGGGTGTTGCTGGAAAGCTTCCATGCCGGCCTCGACCTGCGCATCGTGGTGATCGGCTATGAAGTGGTGGCAGCGGCCGTTCGCCACCCGGCCCAGGTGCTGGGTGACGGCAAGCACAGTGTGCGCCAGTTGATCGAGGCCCAAAGCCGTCGTCGCCAGGCCGCTACGGCGGGTGAAAGCCGTATCCCGCTGGATGAAGAAACCGAACGTACCCTGCGCGCTGCTGGCGTGGGTTACGACGACGTACTGCCCCCCGGCCAGCGCCTGGCCGTGCGGCGCACCGCCAACCTGCACACCGGCGGCACCCTGGAAGACGTTACCGCCCGCCTGCACCCGGTGCTGGCCGACGCCGCCGTGCGCGCTGCCCGGGCGCTGGAAATTCCGGTGGTCGGGCTGGATTTCATGGTGCGTGATGCCGAACAGCCCGAGTACGTGATCATCGAAGCCAACGAGCGCGCCGGCTTGGCCAACCACGAACCGCAGCCAACGGCCGAGCGTTTCATCGACCTGCTGTTCCCGCATAGCCGGCCTTTGGCGTAAACCAGTGCCGGGCTCTTCGCGGGTTCACTCGCGAAAAGGCCGGCACAGGAGCAAGGAGTATTCAACCATGTCCGAGCGACACCCCGAACCCGATCTCGAATACCTCAAGCGCGTGCTGCTGGAGATGCTGGCCATCCCCAGCCCGACCGGTTTCACCGATACCATCGTGCGCTACGTGGCCGAACGCCTGGACGAACTGGGCATCCCCTTCGAGCTGACCCGTCGCGGCACCATTCGCGCGACCTTGAAGGGCCGGCAAACCTCGCCCGACCGCGCCGTATCCGCGCACCTCGATACCATCGGCGCCAGCGTGCGCCAACTGCAGGACAACGGCCGGCTAGCCCTGGCGCCGGTTGGCTGCTGGTCCAGCCGCTTCGCCGAGGGCAGCAGGGTCAGCGTGTTCACCGACACCGGCGTGTTCCGCGGCAGCGTACTGCCGCTGATGGCCAGTGGGCACGCCTTCAACACCGCCATCGACCAGATGCCGGTCAGCTGGGAACACGTGGAAGTCCGCTTGGATGCCTATTGCGCCACCCGCGCCGATTGCGAGGCGCTGGGGGTGAGCATTGGTGACTTCGTGGCCTTCGACCCACTGCCTGAGTTCACGGACAGCGGCCACATCAGCGCCCGTCACCTGGATGACAAGGCCGGTGTCGCGGCGCTGCTGACCGCGCTTAAGGCAGTGGTGGAGAGCGGCCAGCAACCGCTGATCGACTGCCACCCGCTGTTCACCATTACCGAGGAAACCGGCTCGGGCGCAGCGGGTGCCCTGCCTTGGGACGTCAGCGAGTTCGTCGGTATCGACATTGCGCCGGTGGCGCCCGGGCAAGCCTCCAGCGAGCACGCCGTGAGCGTGGCCATGCAGGACTCGTCGGGGCCCTATGATTACCACCTGTCGCGGCACTTGCTGAAACTGGCCGGCGACCACGACCTGCCGGTACGCCGCGACCTGTTCCGCTACTACTTCAGTGATGCCCATTCGGCGGTAACGGCCGGGCACGACATTCGCACCGCGCTGGTGGCGTTCGGCTGCGATGCCACCCACGGCTATGAGCGGACGCACATCGACAGCCTGGCGGCCCTGAGCCAGTTGTTGTCGGCGTACCTGCTCAGTCCGCCGGTATTTGCCAGCGATTCACAGCCGGCCAATGCCTCGCTGGAGCGCTTCAGCCACCAGCTGGAACACGATGCGCAGATGGAGAGCGACACGCGCGTGCCGGCGGTCGACAGCCTGGTCGGTAACAAGGCCTGAGGCCCTGGGGCCGCTTTGCGGCCCATCGCAGGCAAGCCAGCTCCCACAGGGATCGCATCAGGGCTGACAGGTGTTTGTCACAAGATATGCAGCGCCTGTGAGATCGAGCGCCGCCCGCGCGGCGCAATCGCGAGCTGCGCTCGCTCTTACAGGTGCTGGCCT
>NZ_BLJG01000049.1 GCF_009932375.1 Pseudomonas juntendi | reverse complement strand
CGATGCCGACGGCATCGCATTGGCCGGCAGCATCGATCTCAACGGCGGCAGCATCAAGGACCCTGCGGGTAATGACCTGGCCCTGTCGCTGGGCGCTGTCGGCAGTGCAGGCGTGCTGGTAGATACCGTGATACCCAGCGTGACCAGCATCGTACGCGCCGATGCCACGCCCACCAATGGCAGCTCGATCAACTACACCGTTACCTTTAGCGAAGATGTGAGCGGCGTGGACGCCAGCGACTTCACCGTCAGCTATGGTGGGACTGCGGCAGGTAGCCTGGCCAGCGTGACCCAGGTCGACGGCCGGACCTACACCGTAGTGATCGACAACCTCACGGGTGAGGGCGATATCACGCTGGCCCTGAACGGCAGTGGGACGGGCATCGCTGATGCAGCAGGCAATGCCGTGGGTGCGGGACTGACCGGTGAAACCTACTCAGTGGACCGCACTGCGCCGTTGGTCACCAGCGTCAGCGTGCCGGCCAGTGGCAGCTATGTAGCGGGGCAGAACCTGGACTTCACCGTAAACCTCGGCGAAGCGACCCTGGTCGATACCCGCAATGGCACCCCGCGCATCAAGGTTACCCTCGATAATGGCGAAATCGCCTACGCCACATACCTGTCCGGCTCGGGTAGCACGGCCTTGGTGTTCCGGCTGACAATCGCCAACGGCCAGCAGGACAGCGATGGCATCACCCTTGGCAGTGCCATCGAACTGAACGGCGGCACGCTACGCGATGCGCTCGGCAATAACGCTGATCCAGCGCTTAACGGCATTGCCGATAGCAGTGGCGTTCAGGTAGATGCGATCGTCCCGGTGATCGAGCGGGTCAGCTTGCCGGCTAATGGTAACTACAAGGCCGGCGATGTGCTGACCTTCACCGTCAGTACCAGCGAGCCCGTGCTGGTCGATACCAGCAGCGGCACCCCACGCCTGGCGTTGGTGCTGGGCGGGGTGACCCGCTATGCACAGTACGTTTCCGGCTCTGGTAGCGCGCAGTTGGTGTTCGCCTACACCATTGAGCCCGGCAACAACGCCAGCGGCGGGGTGGCCTTGGGCGCAAGCATGGACCTGAACGGCGCCACGCTCGGTGACGCGGCTGGCAATGCCCTGAACCTGGCGCTTGGCAACCCTGGCACGGGCAGCGGCATCATCATCGATACCACCGCACCGCAGGTCAGCGACATCGTGCGCGTCGACACGACGCCTACCAACGCTGGCACGCTGCGTTACACGGTGACCTTCGACGAAAGCGTGTCCGGCGTGGACAGTGCCGACTTCACCCTGGCCTTTACCGGCAGCGCGAGCGGCCGCATCGCAGGGGTGCAACAGGTGGATGGTCGCACGTACATCGTCACCGTCGACAGCCTGGCCGGTGCCGGTAACGTGCGCCTGGACCTGAACGCCAGCAGTACCGGCATTGAGGATGCATCCGGCAACCCAGTCAGGGGTGGCCTGGCCGGTAGTGTCTACAGTGTTGATCGTGTGGCGCCGTCTGTCACCCACGTGGCTGTGCCTGCTAGCGGCACTTATGTCGCTGGCCAGTACCTGGACTTTATCGTCAGCACCGATGAAGCGGTGCTGGTGGACACAGGTGACGGCGCACCGCGCCTGGCTATCACCCTGGATGACGGGCGCGTGGCATATGCCGACTACCTGGCCGGGTCGGGTAGCAACAACTTGGTGTTCCGCCTCAATGTCACCAGCGGCATGGCGGGCAACAACAGCTTCAGTGTCGGCACTGCCATCGACTTCAACGGCGGCAGCATTCGCGATGCCCGCGGCAACCAGGCACAAGCCACCCTGAACAACGTCGACGATACCCGAGGCATTCTGGTCGATGCCCGCGCACCGCGAGCCAGCAGTATCGTGGTAGACGGGCCGGTACTGCCAACTGATCGGAGCATCAGCTTCACCCTGACCTTCGACGAGGCGGTATCGGGCGTAGATGCCAGCGATTTCAGCGTGCTGGGCACCAGCAGTGCCAGCGGGGACGTGCAGACCGTGCAGCGCATCGATGCCACCACCTACCGCATCGTGGTGGGTAACTTGCGCGGCCAGGGCGCCTTGGCCTTGAGCCTCAATGCCTTGGGCAGTGGTATCCAGGACAGCGCCGGCAATACCCTGGCGACCAGCTTGGTGAGCCCGGCACAGAGCACGCAGGCGCAAGACGTGGGTGACCTGCAATACCGCCTGAACCCGCCGCAGCCGGTTGATGTACCGCAAGCTGTGCAGTTGCAGCCGCAAGTGCCTGGCATGCCGGCCAATGCAGGGGTTTCCCCGTTGCTGCCGGCATCGTTGTTCGAGGTGCGCAGTGTGGGCGGCGACTTGCAGCCGTTGGGCACGATCTTCCTCGCCAATGGGGGCAGTGCCCCAAGCTTCATCGCCCAGGTATTCGGCAGCAGCGACAGCAGTGCCGGGCAGAGTGGTTTTGCAGGCTTTGGCAATGGCGGCAACAGCGTGTTTGGCAGTAGTACGCTGGCGGCCATCTTCAACCACGATGTACCCGGCGTCAGCGCACTGAATGTGTTCAACGGCACGCAGTGGCGCCCGGCCGAACTCGAGCAAGGCTTGCGCGGGGTGTTTGGCGCGCCGAGCTTCAGCCAGCAGTTGCAGCAACTCAACGAAAGCGAACTGCGCCAGGTGCGCGACCTGGCTCAGGCCTTGGCCCAACCGGCGCAGATCGGACGGCAGGTATGAAATACAGCACAACACATGATCAACATGCCGTACCAGGGGGCGGCCCAAGGATGAATAAAAGTCATAAACTGTTCGGTGCCAGCATGCTGGCGCTGGCCATCAGCGGGTGTGCTGTAACCAGTCAGCCCATCGACCGCAGCGCTAGCGAAGCCCGTGCGCGTACCGACCTGGCCACCATGTTCAAGGGGCAGGAGCCCCTGAGCGGCCCCCTGACCCTGCACCAGGCCATGGCCCGCGCGGTCAAGTACAACCTCGAAGCGCGGCTGAAAGTCATGGAAGAGGCACTGGCCAAGCGCCAGGTCGACCTCGCCCAGTTCGACATGCTGCCACGCATGGCGCTGGATGCCGGTTACGCCGGGCGCAACAACGTGGGGGCGTCCAGCAGCCAGAGCATCCGCACCGGCACCCAGTCCCTGGAGCCGTCCACTTCGCAAGACCGTGACCGTGAAGTGGCCGACCTGACCATGGTGTGGAACGTACTGGACTTCGGCGTCAGTTACGTCAGCGCCAAGCAGCAGGCAGACCAGCGCCTGATTCTTCAGGAACGCAAGCGCAAGGTGATTCACACCATCACCCAGGACGTGCGTTCGGCCTATTGGCGCGCGGTGGCGGCGCAGCGCTTGCTAAGCCAGATCGACGCCTTGATGGGGCGTATCCAGCAGGCCCGCGACAACAGCCAGCGCATGGCCACCCAGCGCATCGGCGACCCGGTGCAGACCCTGAGCTACCAGCGCGCGCTGATCGAAGCCACGCGCCAGCTGGAAGAGCAGCGCCGCGCCTTGTCGTTGGCCAAGACCGAGCTGGCCGCACTGATCAACCTGCCGCTGAACACCGACTTCACCCTGGCCCCCGAACAAGGCTATGCAGTGCCACAGTTCACCGGCGACCTGGCCAAGCTCGAAGAGCAGGCCCTGGCCAGCCGCCCGGAACTGCGCGAGCAGGACTACCAGGCGCGCATCAGCGCCGCAGAAACCCGCAAGGCCATGCTGCGTATGCTGCCGGGGCTGGAGTTTTCCGCTGGCGGGCACTACGACAGCAACTCGTTCCTGACCAACCAGAGTTGGGCCGACTACGGCGTGAAAGTGACCTGGAACCTGTTCAACGTGCTTTCGGCCCCCACAGCCATCAAGGTTGCCGAAGCCGGTGAAGACGTGGCCGCCGCGCGGCGCCAGGCGATGTCGATGGCGGTGCTTGCGCAGTTGTATGTGGCCAACGCCAACTACCAGGAGTCGGTGCGGCAGTTCCGTACCAGTGAGGAGCTGGCCACGCTCGATGGCGAGATTGCCGGCCAGTTGCGCAACCGCTTCCAGACCCAGAACATCGGTGAGCTGGAGCTGATCCAGGGCGAGTTGAACAACCTGCAGACGCAGTTGAAGCGCGACCTTGCCTACGCAGAACTACGCAACGCCTACGCGCAACTGTATGTAAGTTCGGGCACCGACCTGCTGCCGGATACCTTGCCGGACAGCAACCTGCAGACCATCGCCACGGCGTTGCAGAACGGCGAGGCGAACTGGAACCACTGATCGCTGTAGGAGCGGCCTTGTGTCGCGATGGGCTGCACAGCAGCCCCGGGGATACCGGCCAAAATCCGGCCCCCGGGGCCACCGCACCAAGCAAGGGCTACACCTGCAAATCGCCCATTCAGTGCAATTTCAACCGCGGCTCGGTACCCCGGCCAATCTTGCTGCCCAACATCATCAATGCCGTACGGAAGAACCCGTACAACGCCATCTGGTGCATGCGGTACAGCGACACATAGAACATCCGCGCCAGCCAGCCTTCCAGCTTCACGCTGCCCATCAGGTTACCCATCAGGTTGCCCACCGCGGAGAAGCGCGACAGAGAAACCAGCGAGCCGTAGTCCTTGTAGGCATAAGTGGGCAGCGGCTTGTTCTCCAGCCGCGCTTTAAGGCTTTGCGCCAGCATCGACGCCTGCTGGTGCGCCGCTTGCGCCCGTGGCGGTACATTGCGGTCGCTGTCTGGCTGCGGGCACGCCGCACAGTCGCCAAAGGCGAAAATGTTGTCGTCGCGGGTGGTTTGCAGGGTAGGGCGTACCACCAGCTGGTTGATGCGGTTGGTTTCCAGGCCATCGATGTCCTTGAGGAAACCGGGCGCACGGATACCGGCCGCCCACACCTTCAAACTGGCCTGGATCACCTCGCCGTCCTTGGTTTTCAGGCCGTCTTCGGTGACTTCGCTGACAGCGGCGTTGGTCATGACCTTGATCCCGAGTTTTTCCAGGGTCTTGTGCACCGGTACGCTGATGCGCTCCGGTAGCGCCGGCAGAACGCGCGGGCCGGCCTCGATGATGGTGATGTGCATGTCCTTGGGCTGGATGCGGTCCAGGCCATAGGCCGCCAGCTCGTGGGCCGCGTGGTGCAGCTCGGCCGCCAGCTCCACACCGGTGGCGCCCGCACCCACAATGGCTACGCTGATTTTCTCGCTGGCCACGTCGCCGGCGTGGGCGCGCAGGTAGTGGTTGAGCAGTTGCTGGTGGAAGCGCTCGGCTTGCTTGCGGGTGTCCAGGAACAGGCAGTGCTGCGCCGCGCCCAGGGTGCCGAAGTCGTTGGTATTGGAGCCCACGGCAATGACCAGGGTGTCGTAGCCCAGGGTACGTGCAGGCAACAGCTCGCGCCCCTCTTCGTCCAGGGTGGCGGCCAGTTGGATCTGCTTGCCCTCACGGTCCAGGCCGCTCATGCGCCCCAGCTGGAAGTTGAAGTGGTTCCACTTGGCCTGGGCCACGTAGTTCAGTTCGTCTTCCGAGGAGTTCAGCGAGCCGGCGGCCACTTCGTGCAGCAGTGGCTTCCAGATGTGCGTGAGGTTGGTGTCGACCAGGGTGACGTCGGCCTGCTTGCGCTTGCCCAGGCTTTTACCCAGGCGGGTCGCCAGTTCCAGGCCGCCGGCGCCGCCGCCGACAATCACGATGCGATGAGTCATGGGGATATCTCATAAGGTTTACGGAATGCTTGCCCTTTGGGGGCGGCCGCAAACTGCACGAGGGGAGGGCGAGCGCAAGGCAGCTCATAGCACCAGTCCACTCAGCAGGCGGCTGACAAGGCCCAACCCGATGGTCACGGCCACCACCAGCACAAGGAGCAGCCATGGCCGGAAGGGCCGGCGCTCGACTTGGTGCTGGGGGGCTCGCAGATACTCATCGACACGACGCTGATCTTCCGGGTTCAGGCGGCTGGTCATGGTAGGGCCTCGTCAGGTAGACGTAAGAGACTGCACAAACGCTACAGCGTTCGTGCAAGCGCTTGAAACAAATGATAATGCTTTCTATCCCTGGCGCCGAGTGTACGCCATCGCAAACACTCGCTGCACAGGATCAAAGACTGATGCCAACGTCGAAGACGATGCTGCGCCCCAGGTTGCTGCGCAGGAAATCCGGCGCATCGGGGTGGGCGAACAGCACGCGGGCAAAGGTTGGCCCGACCAGCGACAGCGAGCGCCAGCCCTGGCGCAGGTATTCGGTGGGCGGCGGGAAGTGGGTGTTCAGGTCCAGCACCTCGCGCTTTAGGCTGGAAAACGCAATGATGTCCAGCTCGTTCAGCTCCAGCCCGCGCTCGCGATAATTGCGCGCCTTCTTGCGCAAGGTGGGCGCCAGCCGCCCGAGCAGTTCGGTGGCACTGATGCGCCGTGGGCGGGCTTCGCGGCGCACCAGTTGCGCCAGGGAAAATGCACTGCGCCGGCGCTGCAGCTCTTCGCGCCATTCATCATTCAGGCGGCGGCCCTCGTCGAGCACGAAAAACACCTCGAAGGCGGCGTCGCGAAACAGCACGTCGGGCGGCTCTTGCCCGGCCGGGGTGAAGTCTTCGCTGCGGTAGGGAATGTTCAGCCCCTGCAACAGGCGCTGGCACACCCACCGCTCCCGCTCCCACTTGCGGGCGTTGGAGAGGAAGGCATTGGCTTGTTCGGCCTGAATGGTCAGCAGGCGCAGGTAGTCGGAGTCATCCATGCACACAAGCTTAGCCGTTAATCGATGACAGCAAGAGGCGCGCATGCGGCCGCAGGCCGTCCGCTGCAGAGGGGCCGGGAAGTTTGCGTGTACACTGCCCTTATCCACAAGCCGGCAAGGGGCATTATTCAGTGATCAGCGCACAGGTGTTGTCTGGCACCACCCTGAGCCTTGGCTGGCTGGGTTACGTGCCGCTGCTGGCCTGGGCCGCCAGCCAGGTTCGCTGGGTGGAACTGCTTGCCGACCGGCGCCGCCAGCACCTGCTGTTTGGCACGGTGTTCTGCCTGTTCGCGTTGTGGCTGGTAAGGCGCGATTTCGATACCGGCGTGGCGTACCACTTCATCGGCATGACGGCGGTTACCCTGTTGCTGGACTGGCCACTGGCCGTGCTGGGCGGTTTCATGGCCCAGCTTGGCCTGCTGGTGCTGGGGCGCCAGGACCTGGCGGCGTTGGGGGTCAATGGTCTGTTGCTGGTGGGTTTGCCGGTGCTGATCACCGAGGTGTGCGCCCTTGTGGTGGAGCGGGCACAACCGCGAAACCTGTTCGTTTACATCTTCTGCTCAGGGTTTTTCCCTGCCGCACTCACGGTGCTGGTCTGCGTGCCGGTGGCGCTAGGGCTATTGTGGCTGGACGGGCGCTTTGCGCTGCCAGAGTGGCTTGGCGACTTTGTCGGTTACCTGTGGCTGATGATGTTCCCCGAAGCGTTCATCAACGGCATGGTGATCAGTGCGCTGGTGGTGTTTTGCCCGGACTGGCTGGAAACCTTCAACCGCACGCGGTATTTGCAGGCGCCGTGGAAGGACGATGAGCACTGAGCCCGCAGGCTAGGCCGGTGCATCATCGCCTGGCCGGCAGGTGGATCAGTTCAATGCCGCGACTCCAGGTCGCCTGAATACAGCTCGTCCTCGGACTCCTGCGCCCCAGGAATCTTGTGTTCCTCCGCAGCCCAGGCACCCAGGTCGATCAGCTTGCAGCGGTCTGAGCAGAACGGCCGGAACGCGCTTTTCTCGGTCCATTCCACAGGTGCGCCACAGGTCGGGCAATCGACGGTCAATGGCTGGCTCATGGCTGGCCTCCTTTCAAAGTCAGGTAAAAGTGGTGCAGGCGGTCAATCTGCTCATGCAGCGCGGCGAGGTCGCCGTCATTGACCAGCACATCGTCGGCATGGCGCAAGCGTTCCTCACGGGCCAGTTGGGCCTTCAGGATCGCCTGCACCTGCTCGGTACTGGTGTTGTCCCGGGCCAGGGTACGCGCCACTTGCAGCGCCTGCGGCGCATCGATCACCAGCACGCGCTGGGTCTTGTGGTGCTGCCCCGACTCGATCAGCAGCGGCGATACATAAATCGCATACGGCGACTCTGCCTTGGCCAGGTAGCTGAAAATCTCTTGCCCGATCAGCGGGTGCAGCAGTTGCTCCAGCCATTTGCGCTGCGCGGGGTCGGCGAAAATCAGCTGGCGCAGCGCGGCACGGTCGAGCTGGCCATCGGCCTGCAGCACCCCCGCGCCAAAGCGCTCGACAATGCTGGCCAGGGCCGGGCGGCCAGGCTCGACCACCCAGCGCGCAGCCTGGTCGGCGTCGACCAGGTGCACGCCAAGCTCGACGAAGCGCCCGGCGGCGGCGCTTTTGCCGCTGCCAATGCCGCCAGTCAGGCCGAGAATCCAGGGGGTAAACGCCGCAGTGGTCATCAGTATCCCAGCAGTTGCAGGTAAGAGGCGTATATTTCATCACCCCAGAGCACGGCAATCCACCCCGCAATGGCCAGATAAGGGCCAAACGGCATCGCCGTGCCTAGTGCGTGCCGGTGCAAATGCAACAAGCTCAGGCCCACCAGCGCCCCGACCACCGACGACAGCAGCAGCGTCAACGGCAGCACCTGCCAGCCACCCCAGGCGCCGATCAGCGCCATCAGCTTGAAGTCGCCATAACCCATGCCTTCCTTGCCGGTGACCAGCTTGAACAGCCAGTACACCGACCACAGGCAGAGGTAACCCGCCACCGCCCCCCATACCGCACTGCCCAGCGGTACATAAACGGCAAAGGCGTTGACGATCAGCCCCAGCCACAGCATCGGCAGCACCAGTACGTCCGGCAGCAGTTGGTGATCGGCATCGATCAGGCTCAGGGCCAGCAGGCACCAGGTCAACGGCAATGCCAGCAATGCCTCGGCTGACGCACCAAAACGCCAGGCCACCAGCAGCGACAGCAGCGCACTGGCCACTTCCACCAGTGGGTAACGCGGGCTGATGCGGGCCTTGCAGGCAGAGCAGCGCCCACGCAAGGCCATGTAGCTGAGCACTGGAATGTTTTGCCACGGGCGAATCGGGTGTGCGCACTGCGGGCAGCGCGAAGCGGGCAGGCACAGGTCGAAGCGCGGGTGCTGCGTAGTCGGCAGCCCCAGAACCTGCTGCGCTTCACGCTGCCATTGGCGCTCCAGCATGATCGGCAGGCGGTACACCAGCACATTCAGAAAGCTGCCTGCCAGCAGGCCGAGCACGCTCGCCAGGGTGTAGAAGTACGCCGGCTGTTCAGCCAGCAAGGTCCATAAAGTCATGTTCAGATCAAGCTACCCAACTGGAAGATCGGCAGGTACATCGCCACTACCAGGCCACCCACCAGCAATCCCAGGACCAGCACGATGGCCGGCTCCAGCAAGCTGGTCAACTGGTCCAGCGCCTGGCTGACCTGTTCCTCATAATGGCTGGCGGCTTTGTCCAGCATCGTGTCCAGCGTGCCGCTGGCTTCACCGATGGCCGTCAGTTGCACCAGCAAGGGTGGAAACAGCGGCTCACCCGCCATCGCCTGGTTCAGCCCCTGCCCATTGGCCATACCCTGGCGCAAGCGCAGCACCGCCTGTTCGTGCAACTGGCCCCCGGTTACCCGCGCCACCGTACCCAGGGCATCCAGCAAGGGCACCCCGGCCGCATAAGCGGTTGCCAGGCTACGCGCAAAGCGCGCCAACGCCGCCTGCCCCAGCAGCGTGCCGAATACCGGCAAGCCCAACACCAGGCGCCCGAGCCACAACCGCGCAGGCGCATGCCGGCGGCACAGCTGGCGCCCGGTAAAACCTAGCACCAGGCCCAGCGCCAGCAACATCGGCGCAAACCGGCCGAACCCTGTGGACAAGTCGATCACCCACTGGGTAAATGCCGGCAATTGCGCGCCCATGCCTGCGAACATGTCCTCGAACCTGGGTATTACCTCCAGCAACAGCACCGCCGACACGCCCAGCCCGGTCAGCAACAGCAGCAACGGGTAGACCATCGCCTTGCGCACCTTCTTCTGCAGCGCCCGCCGCAGTTCCAGCATGCCTGCCAGCTGCTCCAGCTGCCGGTCCAGCGTGCCCGACTGTTCGCCCACCCGTACCAGGTTGCAGTACAGCGCATCGAACCAGCCCGGGTGGCGTTGCAACGCATTTGCCAGCCCCAGGCCCGCAGCTACATCCTGTTTCAATCTAACCAGCAGCGCAGCCAGGGCGGCACCACAGCCACTGCGCCCCATCACCTCGAACGCCTGCAACAGCGGCACCCCGGCCTTGAGCAAGGTCGCCAACTGCCTGCTGAAACCCGCCGGGTCCGCTTTTTCCCGCCGCTTTGGCAGCTTGAGGCCAAGCCCGCTGGCCGGCCGCAAACTGGCCACGTTGATGCCTTGGCGAATCAACCCGGCACGTACATGGGCCGGGCTGGGCCCAGGCGTTTGGCCACTGACCGGCGCGCCATTGGCGTCGGTGCCGTGCCAGCTGTAGAGGGGGGTGGTAGTGGTCATGCGAAGGTCCTTTTGTTGCCCGTGCGACAAGCCTGGAAACAGCTTGCCGCGCCTATGCCAGGGCGCGCGTCCATGATGCTCACTAGAGTAGTTCAGCGATGATGCAGCCCAAGCAGGCAGGGGTGACAAAAGGTGACTGTTCAGGCCTACTGCGCCGCTGTCGCTTGGGGCGAGATTGACCCTAACGAGTACGCGTATCAAAAAGGAAACTGTTCATGAAAGGGCAACGCGGTATCACCCTGATCGAACTGATGATCGTTGTGGCGATCATCGGCATTCTGGCGACCATCGCCTTACCGATGTACACCAACCACCAGGCCCGCTCCAAGGCCGCGGCCGGCTTGCTGGAAATCAGCGCCCTGAAAACGGCGATGGACCTGCGCCTGAACGACGGCAAGGATGTAGCCGGCGTAGCCGAACTGGGCGGCCAGCCGGCAACGGCGCATTGCGCGATCACCGCCAACGGCAAGGCGGCCGATAGCAGCGGCAGCCTGGTTTGCACCCTGGTGGACGCACCGGCCACCGTACTGGGCAAGGCCCTGACGTTGACCCGCTCGGCAACGGGCTGGGCGTGCACCACCGACATCGAAGAAGACCTGGCGCCGAAGGGCTGCAAGGGGGCCTGAGGGCAGGGCAATAAAGTAGTGGAAACAGGGGTTTGCGTAACGGGTGCGAGCAGTGGTACGTTGCGCTACACGCCGGTGTAGCTCAGTCGGTAGAGCAGCGCACTCGTAACGCGAAGGTCGTAGGTTCGATTCCTATCCCCGGCACCAGAAAAATCAAGGCATCCAGCCGAATTACCGTGACAGCAGCGAGCGGTGTGACAGCAGGGTGACAGCAAAGCGCAGCCCCGTACAGAGGCGATCTGGCGGGGCTTTTTCGTGGGCGCCACAAAATGGCGGTGTCGGGTTTCGTGGCGCGGGGTTTTACGAACACCTCGTAAAACCTGCCGGGCGCCGGTTTTAGATACCCGGAATTCCGGGTATCTGACCGATGCATCGCCCAGTGCGTCGAACCTGCGATTTGCCGGTTTGGTCAGGCGGTCTTGGTACGATTTGAAATCGAGCCAAGATGGGGTGATCGCTAACCAGCGGATTTCGCGGTTTTGACTTCGTACGGCGTTCGTACGAAATGAGGTTGGTACGGAAAGCGTCCCGACCTACTACGAAATTTTCGTAGTGGAACCCAGGCGGAACCCAGTTGGTTTTGTGCGGACGAACTTCGGATGCCAGGCGTACGCTTGGCCAAAAGAACGTTTGGCGTTGTTTTGCCGAACAACTCCCGGACAAGAACGCCGGACAAGGAATCGGCTCCAGCCCAGGCGCCATACGGCTTGCAGCGATATCTAACTACGTGTGTCGCGAACCCATACACAGAGCCAGAATCGAGAGCCGATTGGTGTTCATGAAGGCACAATATCAGGGCACAAGGTTTTCGCTCCAGGCCATGCGCCATGCGGCCTGTAGCGTATTCAAACTACGTGCGTTGCAAACCCCATGTGGATTTGAAATCTGGATGGCTCAGAACCGAGCCATGACCCAGAACTGGACCATCCAGAAATGCCCTCGGTTTTCAGGACATCTCATTCAGATGAATGAAATGCGGGATTTTCCCGGATTACCTGACCCGTCAGATCGACGGGGTAGGCTTCCTCAAATTGAGGGAGTTGTGGCTTCCTGCAATGCAGGGAGTTGAGACTTCCACCAACGGTGGGAGTTGGCGGTCAATTCTGTCAGCCTGCCAGAATTGTCTTACCCCGCTGGGGGATCACATTGGATGTGACCCCTTCAACCCCCAGCGGGGGTCGGACGCCTCAATTTTGAGGAGGCGGGGTAGCGGATCGCTAGGGCATGGGGATCGGGAAACGCTACCCCCTTCAATCCCGGCCAGTCTTGCACATGAGTTCGATCCGTCGGCGGCGAGCGTCTGGCAGCACGGCGGTGATTTCGTACACCTTCTCCCCTTCGCGTATGCGCCAGCTCGATACCATGTCGTCGCGGTACCGGATGCGGATGCGGAACACGGTCTGCGACTGAGGCGCCTGGGCGGCGATGAACTCGCTGCCGCTGATGCTCTCGATATCGGCCCACTCCCGGCTTACTGGCTCCCAGGTGCGAATGAAACCGCCACCGGGTGTTCTGGTGTCCACCGGGCGCTCAATCGTCACTGGGTAGCGCAGCTTACCGGCCAGCATCACAGCACCGCCATCGAGCGATACGGAGCCAGCAGCATGGAATAGGCAGTGCCCTCGGTCAGCGTGCGGTCGCCCTGGCGCTCCCGATTCTCGTACAGGTCGCCCACCAACAGCAGCACGGCGGCCTTGACCGGAGCGGGCATCGGATCGGGTAAGCCGTCTCCCAGAAAGTTGCTGACGTGAGTTTCGGCGGCAGCGATCAAGCCTAGGATGTGGCCGTCTTCCTCGTCGTGATCGACGCGCATGTGCAGTTTGGCTTCTTCAAGGGTCACGGTAGTCATACGAAAAATACCTCGGTATCAAGATCGGCGGGGGCCTCGGCCACCTGGGCGGCGCCGAACGCCATAGCCAGGGCCTGCAGGCCGTCGATGCGGCCGGTGCGGCGGCTCTTGTCCAGCTTGCGATTGCCGCTGGGGTCTTTCACCGCCACCGCGTTGGCAGCGCACAGGGTCAGTACGGGGTGGCCACCGTGGGCGACGCGGCCATTCAGCAGCTCCGCCTCCAGAGCGTCGAGGGCTGGCGCCATGTCGCGGAAACCTTGCCCGTGGGGCACCAGCGGCAGCTCCAAGCCCAGCCGCTCCAATTCCTTCTTGAGCACGTCGATGCGCCAGCGGTCATAGGCGATTGCCGCCACCTCGCAGTCGCTCAGAATCTCGGCCATGTCCAGGGCCACCGCTTCCAGATCAACCGTGGCCCCAGGCGTAGTGCGGATGTAACCCTGGCGCACCCACATGTCATACGGGGCGCGGTCCTTCTGCGCTCGGTCGAACAGGCCCTGCTCGGGCGTCCAGAAGTACGGTCGCACCTGCCACACGCCGTCCACCCTGCCGATCAGCACCAGCGCCGTCAGGTCGGTTCGGGCCGACAGGTCGAGGCCCGCGTACACCAGGCCCTCGAAAGGGTCAGGCGCGGTGTCGCAGGCCATCCACACGTCAGGGCTGATGAAAGGGCTGTCGAGGCTCACGCGCTGGTTGAGCAGCAGGTTGCGGGCAGTGTTGCTCATGCTCGGCATGCGCTCGGCTTGCTGCATCTGCTCCCGCAGGTCTGTCTCCGACCGGAAGATGCCCAGGGCCGGGTTGGCCGCTCGCCAGCCGTCTTCGTCCATCAGGTCGCAGCCCGCTGGCGCCGCGTACAGGCGGCACACGATCTTGGGGTCATTGCTGCGCAGGGCGTCGTCAATCCACTGGCTCAGCAGATCGGCGTCGTTGGCTGCCTGGGTACTGATGGCGATCAGCAGCGGTGCCGAGTGAGCGCCCTGGCTGGTGGTGATAGCGTCCACGAAGTCGGACTGCGGGCCGCGAATCTGGCCAATCTCGTCCAGGATAGCCAGCACCGGGGAAAGGCCATGCGCGGTTTTGCCATCGGCGGCCAAGGCGCGGAACTCGGTGTTCAGGTTCAGCCCCAGCAGCCGCTTGCCGCTGGGCACGATGCGGACGATCTTCGACAGGGCGGGCGATAGCTGAACCATCTTGGCGGCCAGGTTGAACACCAGGGCGGCTTGGTCGCGGCTCATGGCACCCGACACAAGCTGGCTGTTTTGCTTCGCCTCGGGGCCGACCAGGTGCGCCAGCAGCAGGCCCGCGATCAGGCCCGACTTGCCGTTCTTCCTGGCCACACTGAGGATGGCCCGGCGAGTGCCCACCGGGTTGTCGTACACGTCGCGGATGAACTGGCGCTGGAACTCAGCCAGGCATAGCGGCTTGCCCACGTCTGCGCCTTCGGGCGTCACGCAATAGCGCTCGATGAACGCGACGATCTTTTCGGCGCGGGTCATTGCAGCGTGCTCAGGGTCGGGATCAGGTCGTCATCCACATGCTGCCGAGCCTCACGCTCGAGCGCAGCGGATTTGCGGCCATCCTCAGACCGCCCCACGGTGGCAGCCGCGTGGATGTGCAGGAGCCTGGACAGGGTGATTGCGCGACGGCTCATGGTGTCTAGAATTGCGCAAGCGGGGTTGGCCTTTCCGTCAACGACAAAGCCGTCCACGTCGATACTCTGCTGTAGCGCTTCGATATCCGCATTGGTTCGCGCAAGGTTTCCCGCCAGTACCAGATCGTTATCGGTCCAGGTGTCCCGTGGTCGCGTCTGTATCACAGCGTTCCAGAACGGCCAATCCTGCGCACGAAGTCGGACATGGGGAGGCGGTGCGATAGGGCCAAGCGCGACAGCCTGGGCCGCTGCTATGGCGGCCTTGGCGCTATCGGATCGGGGGCGGCGGGTTTTCATGGTCGTTTTTTGCGGTTAGCGATGAAAGAGAGGGTCGGGGGCGGTCTAGGTCCAGCCGGTTCCTGGTGATCTTTTGGCCCTATTCCAGTGGTGGTTTGGGTCAAGCGGGATGCCGTTCGCATCGCACCCCCGCGTGGTGCGCTTTCCCATGTCCTCGGCTGTCTTGATCGAGTGACACGAGTGGCACAAAGGCGCCAGATTGGTGCGCGCGTTGTTGTCGCCGTTGTTGTCCATGTGATCCACATCAGTAGCAGGTATGACCAGGCCACGGGCCGCACAGTCGCGGCACAGTGGTTCCTCGGCCAGCACCTGTGCACGCAGGCGCTGCCATGCAGCACTACCGAGAGGAATCGCCCTCTTCTTGGGTCTGTACCTGCTCACCCTGCTCACTCTTCTTCTCCTTCGCCTGGCGCTGCCTTTCCTCCAGGTGGGTTCCCAGCACCCGTACCCGGGGCTTTAGGGTCTGGAGCCTTGGTTTTTTGCTCATCATCAATACCTTCGACGGTGGGTAGGTTTTCCATGCGACGTACCTCGGACGGCAAAAGCCATCGATCCTCGATGCCGCGCTGATAGAACTGCGCACGGTTGAGACTATCACCACGCAACAGGCCTTCCACGTTGTGCTCAGCGAAGAAGCCGCTGCCCAGTAGGGTGCGGTTGATAGCCTGCTCCCATGCGACCAGGTGGCGGCGCAGGGTGTGAGTGACGAAGTACCGGCCCAGCTCCACGGCGTTAGAGTAGTTGGCCTCGCGCAGATCACCGATCAGCACAGGCGGTACACGGAACAGGCGGGCCACTTCCTCGACCGACAGGCGCCGCGCCTCGATCCACTCAGCATCCTCCAGGGTCATGGATACTGCGCTGTACTTCGCGCCCTGGGGCAGCACTGGGGTCTTGCCGTGGTTGTTCACGCCAGCCTGGCCAGCCGCCCAGCTCTCACGAATCTGCGCGGCCTGCTCTTTGGTGGTGCCGGGTGCTGTCTCGATCACGCCCGACAGCTTGGTGCCCTGCTCGAACATCTTGGCGCCGTGGGTACGTTCGGCCAGCGCCAGCCCGAGGGTGTCCCTGGCCACCTGAATAGGGCTGCGCCCGAGCACACCGTCTTCGGTGTGATAGCGGATGTGCAACATCTCGTCGGCGGTCAGTCGCTGCAGCTTGCCGTGGCGGTCGGTGTACTCGTAGACCAGGCGCTCGCTGGCTGAACTGCGCAGGATCGAAACGCTGTCCGGGTTGACCGGCTCCAGCGCCTGCACACGACCGGCACCACTCCAGCGGATGCGAGCATAGGCATTGCCGCGCAGCAGGATGTGGCGTTGCAGTTGCTCGCGGAATTCCAGGGCGGTTTGCCACTCGTTCGGGGCGTCGTGCAGCAGCGCGTACAGGGGATGAGTACGGGCCTTGTCACGCCCGTCATCGGTGCGGCGGTACACGTCCAGCGGCAGGCTGCCCACGCTCTCGCTGATGGCCGCGACAGCCGCGTATACGGCACTGATCGACTCGGCGGTCTGTACCGTAATGTTGACCCCTGCCGAGTTACCGGCCTGGCTGAACTGGTCGAAGTACCGATCATAGGCCGGGGTGTTGTTGGAGCGCGTGAACAGGCTGAACAGCTTTTTCACCGGATGCACTCCAGGAACTCAAGGTATCGACGGGCATTGGCCAGCGCCAGCATTGGCTTGCGGCTGCGCACCGATACGGTGGTGGTCGGGTAGGCCGGATTCGCCGTGATGGTGATTTCGTGCAGGTCCACGTCCTGCAGGCTGCGCAACTCGCCTTGCCAGTCCTCCTTCACCGGCACGAAGCCGAATGAGCACCCGGCCACGTCGCCGCGCTTCACCAGCTCGGACAGGTCACGACCCAAGCTGGTGTCGGGCAGGTCCAGTTCGAACGCAAGGCCCACGTCATCCTCAGTAAGGCGCAGGGTGCCAGCTCCGACACGGCCCAATAGGGCTGCATCATCGTGCTCGTAAACGGCGCGGATGCTGGCGGCGGCTGGGCCTGCAAGGGAGCGCTTGAAAGCCCCCGGAAGGATGATTTCGGTAAAGCCCTCGATGGGCGCTGGCTGGCCGAAACGTGCGGCATAGCCGAACAACGTCCGGCCTTTCCGTTCCAGGCTTGCGGCTACTCGGCGTTCCATCAAGCCTTGTCCTCTGCAACGATCGAAGCGGAGATAATCGCGCCGCCCCAGCGCCGCTCGCCGATGCAGATCGGCACCGGCAAGCCGCTGGCGGTAGTGTTTTTGGCGCTGCCAAAGGCGTACGACGGAAGGTTTTCAGGCGCACCGCTTTGTGCCAGCCCCTTGGCCTGCGGGCTGAGCATCTGGATGACACCGCCAGCAACCAACGCGATCCCAGGACCATAAGTTGCGCCGCCCGTGAAAGGCCCAGCGATGAGCAAAGCAACGCCCACAATGGTCTGCAGCAGGCCGGCACGTTTGCTTCCCTCGATCACAGGCACAAAGCGAAGCTCGCGAGCACCGCCAAACCCAAGTTCTTCCTCCTTGATGTTCTGGCCGTTCTTGAAGATCGCGAAGCGAAGCCCACGGCTCTGCGCCTTGGCCAACTCATTGGCGAATCCCGGATGATTGACGTCCATGGCCTTCACCGCTTCCCTGGGATCGCCACGGTCCAGCACAAAATGGTGCTCTTTACCAAACAGGCGGCGCAGGAATCCGCACAGGATGATCTTGGTCTTAGGGGTGTAGTCGATCGCCAGGGCAGCCATGGTTACGCCTCCGAAGCAACTACGAAACCTTCGGGATGGCGCACGGCGGTGTCGACAGTGGCCATCGCACGGACCTGCACACCGCCACGGCTATAGGCCGGTTCGGCGTATGGGTTCACCAGAATGTCCACCTCGGACCAGACGCCCAACATGACCTGGCTCCAGTCGCCCAGGATCAGCTTGCCGGTCGGGACGTTCTTCGACGCTGCCAGCGCCAGCCCAGCCAGCGAACCGTTGTCGTACAGGAAGCCACTGCCAGACCCGGCCACCTTCTCGGTGCTGCCCAGAATGGTGCGGATCGCGGCGGTGGTCAGCCAGCGGGCGTTGGTGATGTTCACGTCATCCAGCTTCTCCAGCAGCGCCAGCACCTCGGCCCAGGTGGCGGGCATGGTGGCGGTCTGGATACCGGCAGTCTTCAGCACGCCCAGCGGTTCACCAGCAGCGCCGCTGCCGTTGATGATCGCGCGGTCGATCTGGCGGGCGATCAGGAACGACAGGTCTTCGCGTACCAGTTGCTCGATGCCTGGCGACGATTGCTGCAGGAGCTGGCGCGACATTTCGGTCTTGCCGCCAACATGCTTCGGCGTCAGGGTCACACCGTCGAACGACATTTGGCCCTCAGGCACGGCCTGGCCCTCAGTAACCCATCCGGTTTCTAGGCCGCTGCCGAACTTCGGCACGCTCACATTGCCCACCAGGCCGGTCAGGGTGCGGATGCCCAGCGAACGCGCCAGCAGCGCCTCACGCAGCGGCCCGATGTATTGGTCTGCCCGGTGGTCGGTGCCCACCAGCTCGGGTGCGGTCGTGGTGGTGTTGGCGCGGCGCTCCAGGGCGGCGAACGGAACGAATACGCCCTCAGCCTTGCGACCAGTGCGGCGCTCGGCCTCTTTGGCATACTCGGCCTCGGCGCCGTCCAGAGTACGCCCCTCCATCTGCGCACGCAGGACACGCACGACCGATACGCGCTTCTCCAGGTGCTCAGGGGTGTCGGTGGCGGCGGGAGCGGCGGTGCGCTTCTCCAGATCGGCCAGGTGTTCGTGGCGGGTGATCTGGTCGGCCAGCGAGCGCTCCTCGGCCTTGAAGGTTTCAAACTGGGTGGATTCGTCGGTGGTCAGGTCACGGCCAGCAGCGGAAGCGGTGTCCACCAGCTTTCTCATGCCCTCGACGGCGGCGGTGCGCTTCTCGCGCAGTTCGTGAAGTTTCATCAGGGAAAAGTCCTGTGGATGGGGTTTTCGAGTACCCACCATAGGCCTGTTTTCCCTGTCAAAACAGTGGCTTACCGTTCGCTTGATTGAGGCTCTGTCCTATTGTGTATGGGTGTATCTGTAGGGACATTGAGGCTTGAGAGTTTCCGATGAACGGTCGTCTTGCCGTCTCGCTCGACTTGGTAGATCAGGTCGGGGCGAACCTCTACGGCACACAAGCGGCACAAGCCAATTTGCGTCCAAGGAAGGAACTCTACGACCAGGAAAGTATGGCCGCTGACTCGGGCGCATCGTCCTGCAACTCGATGCTGGCACCGGCCTTGGCGGTAGGTTTGTGGTCCCATTTAAATGACCCCTTGGTGGTGTAATTAAATAAGAGTGGGATTTTTTCCCATCAGCCCTATCGCTGGAGGCCGCATGTTTCCTGTGGACCAGTAGGAAAAATTCCCATAGGTCCACCTGACGACCGACGCACCCGGACATAACCGGACTAATGTCTGGTCGGCTACTGGGAAAAAATCCCATAGGTTTGCGGAAAAAATCCCACTGGAAAAATCGAAATCAGATGAACTTGAACCTAGGTGGGCCAGCAGGAACCTCAAGGTTCTTACCCACGCACTCGTCGATCTTCGCCCAAGTGATCGCATACAGCGTGGGCTGCCTTTTGCCGTCGGCTGAATACGGGCCAGGCTCTCGCGTCTTGATGATCAGCCCGGCCTCTAACAGCTCATCCAGAGCGCTCCTGAGCGTCTTCGCATCCATGGACCGCCCAGTGGAAAGCATGGACGTGGTAATGGCCAGGTCGCCGTTGTTCTTGCCGTTGTAGTTCCTGGCAAGCTTCACCAAGACGGCGATGGCCTTGGGCGAAAGGTTGTCGAACGCGGGATGGATCAGCAGCCGGTATGGAAGCGCCAGCGCACGCCCACCGCCGAAGTCCACCTTGTAGTTTTTCTTCCTAGCCATTCATGAACTCACAATAAGGCGCAAAGGGGTCGATCTGAAATCGACCCCCTGCATGGGGCAGTGGGTTGTCAGGCTGCGCGGCGCGTGCCAGACTTGCCCCCGATATTGCTTTCCCGAGCCATGTCTTGATCCTTGCGGCGCTGCAACGCCGCTTGGGCCTTCTCTTCTTCCTTCCAGACAAGCTCGCTCAGGTTCTCACTGCGTTCGCACAGGCTGTGCGCGACCAGCTTCAAGCCGTTCATGAGCCCAGCCAGGCGATAGCCGTTCAAGAACGGGCTCCCTTCGCTGTCTTCTTCGGTGGCGTTGTCGTTCACCAGGTCAGCAACTACGTTCATGAAAGTGCCAGCATCCATCAGCAGCTTGGCGTCGGTTTCCGTAATCTGCAGGTTCATGCTGCGCTCCCCTCGAAAAACTCAATGATCTGCTCGGCACCCATGTCGTAGCGGTGACCTGCCTCGATGCGGTTGGTGGCTTGTTCAATGAGCATGAACTCGCCGTAGTTGTCGCTGGAGTAGTGCGACTCAGAGCGCTCAGCCCGGTAGCCGTGCTTCTCTGCGATCCGCTTAGCGCGGGCGTCCAAGGCGTTCTGTTTCTTAGGCATTTGCAATTACCTCGATGCGATGCGCGCCCAGTCGGCGCAGGGTTTCCAGATCGACCAGGCGGGTGCTGGCCGGGAGTTGAAGGGTGCCCAGGATTTTCTGGTCACCGCCGATGATGCGAACGGTCATCGGGCGTTCTCCGATGCCAGGCGGTTGATCCACGACTGCAGCTCACTCACCAAGATCAGGCGGCGTTTTCCGGACTTGAACGATGCCAATTCGCCGCGGGCTATCGCGGTGTAAATGGCACTCCGGGTGTGGCCTGTCATTTGTCCGGCCTCTTCAGGGCCGACTGACAAAGGCATTAGGGTGTGGGATTGATTCACTGTGCTCTCCTTTCGTAGGCAAATGCGGCGGGTGGGATAAATCTAGAACGCAAAAAAGATATGTGCAAGCAAAAACTGCACGAAACCAGACAATTGACAGCGTTTGCGTTCGCGTAGAGTATTTGCAGCAAATCTAGGAGGAGTGTGCCTATGGCCAGGCCAAAGAAAACTGCGGATCAGAGCTCGACCGTTAGCGTCTCGCTGCGCGTTGATCCAGCCATCAAGTACGCAATTGACATCGCAGCGCGTATCCAGAAGCGGACTGTGACCGGGGTGGTTGAATGGTCGGTTGAACAGGCTCTAACCGATGTGAAGATGCCGGTAGATTTCATGGTGCTCAATGAGAAGCACAAGCCGGAGATGCCCGAGCCACAAAGTGTCATGGATGCCGTCAAGGAGCGGTTGTGGTCGCCAGACGAAGCGACACGGGTCGTCCGGCTGGCATTTGAGTACCCGAGCCTCCTGACGTTTGAAGAGGGTCTGTTGTGGGAGTCTCTACGCCTCTCGCCGCCTTTTTGGCGCTTCACCCCTAGAGTGGTTGCAGAGGCAAGCCCATGGAAGAACGCGCGGCTGGAGGTTATCTCTAACTATTGGCCCGAGTTAATTCGTCGGGTTCGCGAGGCGGGCGGGATAGTTCAGGTTAGCTATGAGGACGTTGGACTTCCAACTCCCAAGGAACTTGAGGAGAAAAAAGCTGAGGCCATTCAGCAAGGCGGTTACTTTGAAGAGATTGCCATGGAGAATGAGCGTCTAAGAAGTGAAAACGAAGCACTTCGAGTCTTAAGCGATGGCTTGCGCACAATTCTGATGAAGATTGACCCTAAGACTGCGAAGTTTAAAGAAGAAGATCTACCGCCGCCGCTTTAGAGTCTGGCGCAAGGTGGGCGTAACGCAGGGTCATCTTGAGGTCTGCATGCCCCAGCAGATCCCGGATCGTATTGAGCGGCACGCCCTTCATTGCCAGTTTTGAGGCGAAGGTGTGTCGAAGGTCGTGCCAGCGGAATGCGCTAATGCCTGCCGCCTTCAATACGGCATCCCATGACTTTTTGACGTTGTCCATACGCCCGCCAGTTTGGCTTGGGAAGACAAGGTCAGAACTTGATGACTGTTCTTTCCAGCCTTCGATAGTTGCTAGGGCATCGGCGTTTAAAGGGATATGTCGAGTCTGATCGGATTTGGCACCTTCACCAACTACCGTCAGATTCTTGCGCAGAGTATCAATGTCTGCCCAAGTCAAGTTAAACAACTCGCCCCTACGAAGTCCGGTGTTCAGGCTGATAATTACCATTGGCTTGAGGTGATCGGCAAATGCGAATTCACGCAAGTTAGGCAGCTCTTCTTTCTTCCTGTCTCGGCGCCAACGGTTAGCGGTGTCGCGCTCGGCACGTATGCGCTCCTCACGGTCGCCCAGGGCTTTGCGCAGTCGCTGTTCCTCTTCCCCTGATAGGAATCGAACCCGGCCACGAGTATCGAGGCGCAACGGCTTCAGCTTGGTCATTGGATGATCTTCAAGCACGCCCCATTCCACGGCCTTGGAGAGGGCGCCCCTGAGAGCTGCGAGCTTCCTATTGGCTGTTGCATCCTTCAAGCCTGCCGCCAGCCACTTCACCCGCATAGCCTCCAGATCGCGCTGATTGAGGTCTGAGAGGGGCTTGGTCATCAGGGCAGCAAAGCTGTGCTCTATCGCGTGCCGGGTTTTCTGGTGCGCCTTGTGGTGCGTTTCCAGCCAGGGGTAATAGCTCTCGGCCAAGTAGCTTGCCAGGGTGTGGGCGGCCCTGCGCTTGTTCTTGGTGGCAACCAGTGGCGCACCATGCTCATGCGCTTCTGCCAGCCACCTGGCCGCTTCCGTCCTGGCCTGATCGAGCGTCATCATGCCGACCCTGCCCAACGTGGCGGCTTGATTCCTGCCCCAGCTCACCATGTAGCTGGAGTGGCCACTAGGTAGTACCCTGATCGACAGGCCGGGCTGAGCGGTGTCGTGGATGCGGTAGGGCTTATTCTGCGGCTGGATGCCCGCAAGAAGCTTAGCGGTAATCTTGGTTTTCATGGCTGGGCGTCCGTGACAGCAGGGTGACAGCAAAATAGACTATACGGACGTGTTTCAAAAGACAAAACCAGACGCTAAAGCCCCGTATTTACTGGGCTTGCCCCGGATTTGCTGGGTTCCATAACGCACTCGTAACGCGAAGGTCGCAGGTTCGATTCCTGTCTCCGGCACCACATCCAGCTCCACTGCATTCCGCTGAATGCTTTGGAAGCCCTCTAAACCGGCCTTATGGCTAATGCCAGTCAGTTACATAATTTGGGGCCGCTTTACGACCCTTCGCGGGCACGCCCGCTCCCACAGGGGATCGCGCATTTCTTGAGTTCAGCGCCAAACGTGTGGGAGCGGGCATGCCCGCGAAGGGCTGCAAAGCAGCCCCAGTAACGCTCAACTGACAGGCATTACCCTTCTGGCCGGTTTGTCGTCTCCAAGACCCACCGTCGCGAACCAGCTAAAACCCCAATAACCGGGGGTGTTTTTTGGGGTACAGCGTCTTTCCTGAATGGGAGAGCGTACCCCAATGCCACGCCTAGCCACTCCGCTCAGCGACCTCAAATGCCGCACGGCCAAACCGAGTGATCGCGCCTACAAACTGTTCGACGGCGGGGGCATATACCTGTACGTCACGCCCGGTGGCTGTAAGACTTGGCGGCTGCGGTATTTCAAACCCAGCGGCAACGAAGGCACGCTGATCATCGGAAAGTGCCGCATCGTTTCGTTGGCCATCTCGAGAACCAAGCGCGATGAGGCCAAGGCTCTGTTGCTCGACAACCTCGATCCGATGGAAGAAAAGCAGAAGGCCAAGATTGCAGCTCAGTGGGCGAGTCTTCTCTTTGAAACTGTCGCCTTGGAGTAGCATTTCGAAATGTTTAGGCGGGAGCTGAGCAGGTTACGCACCCATGTGTTTCCACTGATTGGCCAGCGGCCTATTGCTGAACTCGACACCCATGATCTGCTTGAGGTCACCCAGCGGATCAAGGGTCGCGGCACCATGGATGTTGCGCTGCGTGTGCAGAACTATCTATCCACGATCATGCGGGGTGCGAAGCGGGCGCGGCAGATCACTCAAAACCCAGCGCTCGATCTGACCGGCTCGATTCAAGCGCCGCGCACCGTGCACCGTCCTGCACTCTCGCTGAACTGCCTTCCTGAGCTGTTGGACCGAATCGACAACTACACCGGTCGCGAGCTGACTCGGCTCGCAGTGCTGCTGACGCTGCATGTGTTCGTGCGCTCCAGCGAACTGCGCTTTGCACGGTGGGATGAATTCGATCTGCAGCGGGCAATGTGGGAGATCCCCGATACCCGCAAGCCGATTGAAGGCGTCCGCTATTCCACGCGCGGGACCAAGATGAGTGGGGACATTCAGATAGTGCCGCTGTCGCCTCAAGTCATCGAGATCCTTGAACGGCTGCGCAGCTTGAATCGGTTCTCTGAACTGGTGTTGCCCGGTGACCACAGGTACTGGAAACCCTTGTCGGAGAATACGGTTAACCAGGTGCTGGGCAATATGGGCTACGACACCACCAAGGACGTGTGCGGGCATGGTTTCAGGACCATGGCCTGTAGCGCCTTGCTCGAATCGGGGCTGTGGACGGACGCGGCGATTGAGCGGCAGATGAGCCATCAGGAGCGTAACCGCGTGCGCGCTGCGTACATCCACAAGCCCCAATTTCTGGAGCAGCGTCGGTTGATCATGGCGTGGTGGAGTAACTACATCAATGCCAACAGATCGGGCCATGTCACCCCGCATGAGTCTGCCCATCCGGTAGGCGACAACGTCACCGACTTGCCAAATAGGCATGGCGCATTCAATCGCGGGTGAGCCTGAAAGATGGGTGCTGGCTGCTCTTTCACGCGGGTCCATCCAAACAGGGCTGCAAAGCCGCCCTGTTTGGATGGACCTCACTTTGAAGAGCTAAAAGCCACGGCGTTGTCCGGGATTTACCACGGAATTCCACCGGTGGATAACTGCTTTTCACGTCCCCAAGAGCGCTGAATTTCTGCCCTTGACCGGGTTTATCCACAGGCGTAGAACTGGCCGTGCAAAGGCTGTCGATGACAGCATCCCAGGTGGCCCGAACCTTCAAGGTCACGCCGCTCCCGCGGCGGTTCTCCCCAAGGGCGATTCGCATCCGGCAGCTCGCCCGGTCACCTCCCAGGTGATGGATGCTCTTACACATATGGCGCTCGTGCGCCAGCTACACCGTACCTCGCTGTCCTGCAGCAACCTATCCGCTTGGCCGACTATTGCGCCAACCTGTGCCCGTCTCTTTCTGTGGAAAGAGACGGGCACTTCTACCACTCCTGCAGCCCTTATCGCACGTGGCTTTGCGGCATTCCCCCTCGTGACAATCGGCGTGACAAACGCCGATGTCATCTGCAACAGCGATGTAGATGATGGTGCCGCAGACCAAGGAATGGACTGCACCTGACTGACAGTCAGGCATGCCCCGGTCATCGCACTGCTGCGTTCACCCGGCTCAGGATCTCGCGGTGCTGGTCTCGTCAGCCAATGCAGCCTCCACCCGCCCATCGGTAACGGTGCTGAGGAGGCAAGATCATGAGATGCCCTTGCTCCCGGACGTAAGGAGCCGCCAGTCCCGCGTAGTGGACATTCCCCACAGGTCGCAGGGGCCTTGATCCCTGATAACACTCAGCATTCTTGGCGGGATGATGTGGGGCGAGGATCGGAGAAAGGTAGATGAGGTGAACGACATGGCATTGGTAGGTAGACGCGATGGCCGTAATTTCGGCTACGGTAGGCAATTGAGCTATGCAGGGCCGCAGGCGCTGAAAGACATGTTTGGCGGTGACCATTACGGCACGGTCAAGGCGCACTGTGATCGCTGGCTGGCATTCGTGAAGTGGTGCCGCTCAGAACAGGGGCCGGGCATCAATGATGCGCGGCAGATTGATCGAAAAGTGTTGGCCGACTATGCGGCGTATCTGCGTGACGTGTTTGGGAGCGGTGCCCTCGCCATCAGCACCGCGCAAAACCGCCTATCCAGCGTTAACATGACCATGGCGGCGCTTCGCGGAGATCAGCGAGTAAAGTTGCCAAGCCGGAGCAAGGCACTGAGCATGCAGCGCACCGGGGGGGGCGACATTCGGTGCCGCAGGGCCAAGACCGTGCGCAGGTGCAGCAGATCGTCGACGTGCTTTGCCACCAACATCAGCTACGGACCGCCGCAATTGTTCTGTTGGCGCAAGCCTCGGGATGCGCTTGCGCGAGGCAATCTTGGCTGATCTGCCACGACTATGCCGTGAGGCCAATGACCTCGGCAAGCATCCAGGACGGCACCAAGGGTGAATTGCGGTGGACGACCATATTCTATATTGGGTCTATAGCTGCTCGTCGTGTGATCGGCAGATGACTGGCAAGATACACCGTGCATTAAGGGCGTTTAATGGGCAGAGGCAGAGAATTGGCACAGTGCAACTGATGTCGTACTATGCCACTAGCCCTATCGTTCATCCCCGCATCTACTGATCGCGCCCGATCTAAACAATGAGACCAAGCAGGGAATTACGAATAGGCGCAGAGTATTATTTGATATAGGTGAGAATAATTAAGGCTATCAAATCGATTATTTTTGCTAAAATGAAGTGTTGCTTAGAAGGGGGTATATGTTGTTTCGAATCATTGAGCTCACGCAAGGCAATCTAAATAATAATCACCTCTACCTATCCAGCATCATAGATTTATTTCCTGCTGATTCCATTGGTGGCCCTAATGAAAGTGAGCTTGGAGCTCAGCTTGAGATCCACTGCGGCATTGCAGAGCCGATTCTCACTGACATTGCAGGTGACAAAAAAATTTTCAGGAAACGCTCTTGGGTGGGAGATTTTTTCCAGTCCCATTCCCTGTCTGCTGGTAACCGAATAATAATTGAAAAAACTGGGATCAATCGCTACCACATTTACCCAGTACGGGCGTAATGCTCAAATAGGCCAATCGTGACACAGTGCCGCGATCCGCTCAGTTGGTATGAGTTAGATCATTCTAAAAATCATGATTCTACGCGCTTTCTGGGTTAGTTGAGCAGTCAATCTCCTCCAGATTTCGCGTAGCAATGCGATCCTGGAAACTCAGTTGGGGTTTTCACACAGCCTAGGTCGATGACGGATTTCCAAGACAGGCAGCTTTCAACCCAGCATAAATAGTCTGTTCCACCTTCAATGATACTGGTAACGGTTGGCTGGTAACTGTCAACGAAGGTGGAACATTTTTTGTGGTTTACGAGCATCTCGACCAACCGTATGGTGCTCGCATATTTAGCATCGAGCCTTAGCTAGAACATGAGCTTATCATTCGGAGTAATTGTTATCCTGCCGGGTCCTGTACCGCCAGATTTTTAGCGCTTCGAACTTTGGTATGCGTACTATAAATTTTTCTTACCTGAATTTCCAAAGCCTCATCTAATGCATTAAAAAGTTTTTCAAAGCGAACTATCCATGACTCATCAGTAGTGCTTTCGGCTCTTTGAATCAAATGGTTTCGCAGTTTTTCTTTTGCATCGTCGCTAGCGCACTCAAAGGGTAGTAAGTTGTCTTCTAAGTCGCAAGAAAAGCTCTTGAACCAGCCACTATGTTCCTTGTGGGCTTGGATTATCCACTCCCTTGGGAAGAGCCCTTCCAAGGCGAAGCCTGTTGGTAGGATAATAAAGTGCTTATTATGCTCAAATGGTAATTTTTTTTGGCTGCAAAATCCTTGCAGATTTCTTCTGGTCTTGTCACCTGCGTCGTCACCATCTAGTACGCAGACTGCAGGTCTTTCTCTATGGATATATTCCCAAGATGCCTTGATAAAGCCCTCGAGGGCTCCTACTCCTCCGAAATCTAAGAACTCGGCTCGCCTGACATTATCCCAACCATGCTTGCCAGTGGCTTTAATGCTGATTCTAGATAATGCCCACTTGAACACCTCTCTATCAGATTTTCCCTCTACGAAGATATTAAGTAATCCTAAATTACAGAAGTCACTAAATTTAACACCCAGAGAGTCTCGGATCGCTTTCGTGGCCTCTACATACGTAGTGCAAGCGCTGATTTTAGTAGTGCCTTCTTCGATCTCAGTTCTTATTACGCATTTGGGGTCTTTGGGTACAAACCCAAGACTGTGTGTAGTTACCACTACGTGAGATATTTCGCTTAAGTTTCGTAATATCTGAAAGCAGCTTTCCGCTAACTCTGGATGTAGGTATGACTCAGGCTCTTCAATTAGCCAAATTGGAGTCTTGCTCAGTTTTTTTTCTTGTTGCGCAATCCAAACAAAAGAGGCCAGCATCGAGGCAGATTGGATCCCCATCCCTTTCCTATGAATCTCTGTAACAACCGGGTCTGAAAGATGGAACTCAAATCCACCCAGAAGATTTTCCACTGAATTGTTTGGGATGCAAAAGTGGGTTTTTATATTGCCCATCCCTACGGAGTTCAACTGGGAGTCGATAACACCAGAGATTTCGCTAAGTCCGTAATCGATCTCTGTTACAATGTCGCTCAGTCGAGATGATACAGAACGTCTCATGTATGGAAGAAGTAATTCATTGTACAAGTCATCAATGTTTTTGCTTGATGAAACGTAGTGGCATTCAAAGGCCGCAAATAGAATTTCTAAAAATGTCTTCTGATATGAGTTGAATTGCCCCTTCATGTCTTCGTTGTACTTTTCGCCGACAAAAAGCCTATAAGATGGGTTTCCTGCCTTAGTAAAGGTCAGGTAAACAGTGACCTTGTCGGTAAGTTGTTTTGGCTGGTCTAAGCAGGAGTTTAGCAGTCGGTAATATTCCTGGGCGACCTCATCTTTTGTCTCAAGCGTGAACGTAGCTGTCAGCGAGCTTTGTCCGTTATCCACGTTTGCGGGGAAATCTCGTGTTGGCGAGTAATTGTTTTTATTATCAAATCCAGTAAACAGCATTTCTACAGCTTTTAATATGTTTGTTTTTCCGCTGCTATTTGGGCCTACAATGGTAATTCCATTTGTAAATCCAATTGTGGTATCTGCTACTAGTGTCCTAAAATTTTTGATCTTTATATTTTCAAGTATCATTCTTGCATCTGCCAGGTGGTGGTCTTTGCTGCATTCCTTTGCATACTACTGACTAAGACAGAGAATGGTAGAAATCAGCTTCTTGAAGATGGCAATCTGCCATAATTGTGAGCGAGCGTCTATACACTAAATGGGTAAATCTTGCTGCCGGTTTTTTGACGATGGCAGGGGCGCCTGCACCATCCGATTAGCATTGCGCAATGAGATTAAGATCGCGGGTATACACGGGATCTAGATTTCACGATGCAGATACCGATATTGAGTTAACGCAGCAGTTTTAAAAAAGTGGCACTCACTGACGTAAAGGCATTCGATAGGCCCCACCGTAGGGCCGTTGATTTGACTGGGTTTTGAACTCAAGAATCTCATATCTGGAAGCTAAAGAATCGCGGTGGAAAAAGCCTCACTAATGTTCCAAGGCGACCCTTCAAGGGCCGCCTTTTCTAAAGGGGTTTGTGGAGTGGTTACTCCAGATCACGTGACCTTCCGAATTCCATATTTGCCAAACGTTCCTCAAGCTTCCAATGCCTTGAAGGGAACAACAAACTGCCCATGCTATCCAACCGATGTCAGGTGGGATGTCATATAACGATTGAATTTAATAAATTTTAACTAAGCATGAGCGTAATTTCATAAAGTGTCAGTCGCCTGCACCTTTAAGGCCTTGATCGAATTGGATATTTTTTTGAGCGTGATAAATATATGCTCTCGCGAGACGTCTAGTGTGATGTGCTCCTCTTGAGTGTCAAACTTTAGCGCGGCGACTAAAATTTCTTTCAGGTCAGGCACGGGCTTCAAGTCTTTTAAGGAAAATTGAATCCTGAAATTATCAGAGATTGAATATATCAAGGGATACAGACTGATACCCTGGAACGTAAGCGCCAAAAATAAGCACGGTTCGTACTCCGAGCCGCTTGCTGCTTGGTATTCATCTTGTCGCAGTGGCAAGATTTTTTTCTGCAGTTTTTCCGCTTGAAGCTGGAGATGCAGGTGATAGCTGAACAACTCGGCATGCATCCCACTCATGCGACTCTTCTTGAGTAGGTAGATGCGATCGCCATCCCAACGCAGCGCATGCTCACCGCAGTAGCGGAACACCGCCGGCGTATCAATCATAATTTGGCGCCAAGGTTCCAATCCTTCGGCACTGGAAATTAGCCTATCTAGTTGGTCTTCAAGCGGAGCGTCGATATCAATCTGCTCCAACAGCCTGTGCAAAAGAGTACGCGCTTCTTGCGTATTATGTCCGGCACCGCCGCGCAACAACCGTTTCCAACTAGCTTGCTCCGACGCCGAGTTGACTAGGAAAGAATAGTTGGAGCCGCTGAGCAAAAAATAGTCGCCCAACGATAGCAGTGCGCGTTCCCATCGGAAGTCTGCCAGGCTGTTTAGGCCGCGCGCACCGAACATCGTTTCCGCTTTGTCCAAGTATTCTGCAAAGCACTGTTGCAACGTAACATGATCGCTGGGCACCCATTCCACAAGCAGTGCCTTACGCCGCTTGGCAAGGGCGCCACTGAACTCCAACAGGAATTCTATCTGGCCTTTGAAGTAGCCATGTTTTTCCGCACGTTCGATCAGTTCACGCCAACCACTGTGTGCCAGCAACAATTCGGCCTTGAACTGCTCTTCGGTAATCTGCTGTACGTAGAAACCCGCAGTCGGCTTTTCGTTACCGGCGAAGTAGCTGAGGATATCGTTGGCATGCGGCAATAGGCTCTGGACAGCCAGTAGGCTACGCAGCATGTCAGCGGGGCGTTCGTAACTAGAGTTGATCGACAGATTGTAGATCACCCGCATCCATTCAAGTAATGTTTGTCGCTCGATCTGTCCGCCCTCCGTGCGCACGTAGGTTACGTAAGCAAATACCTGTACTAGGTCGGAATAGGCAAGCGCTGCAGGGTCGCTGACTAGGCGCTGGAATATGGCTGCTTCATTGAAGTACGGATTATCTGGTAGCAGCGGTGTAAACTGGTTGTCTTTAGCGCTCCAAGTTTCCAGCAGCAACATCAGGGTAACGGAAAAGTCCCGCTCCAACCATCCGCCTTTGTGGTACAGCGTATAGGCGGATTTCAACGACTTGGTTCTAAAGATGCTTATATCCTCCAGGTACCCGGGAGATTCCGGGTCGCGGCAAATGAATGCCACGGCATGGAAGAAGTTCATGATCGCATCGTCGTAAAGGTTGGTTTCCTTGTCGCGATAGGCCCAGAAGAAGTCGGCCCAGTTGGTGTCCATGCGGCGGGCGAAAAAGTCTGCGACGCTGAACGTCTGGCCGCTGATATCACGCGTCTCACCAGCGAATTGGTTCTTTAGGTCGTGCTCGTAGCGGGCCTTGAATGTCTCGAACGTGGTGAGTGGTTTGCCCCGGGCGTTCATCTTGATATACAAGTCGTCAGACAGCCCGAAATGATTGAGGTCGAGCAACTGGAAGGTGATTACCGGTTGATTGTCGTCCATCAATCGTGCGTAGGCGCCTGTGACGTCTGCGAAAATTCGGTGAATAGCTTCCAGCATGGTCAGGCAGGACTGAATTGTCGGATCTAGGCGCCAGTAACGGAAATACCACGCTTGGTCGGTAATTAGCTTGGACAACGATGACCCGACGGCGGCATCGCGCGCGGGCCAAAAGTTTACTAATGCATTAAAGAACTCGGTGCTGCTTGGACGTACGCTGTAGGAAAAACGAGAGTCTTCACCTTCGCAGAACACCCGCTGAAACTCAGTTTGGCTACCGTCGCGCCAAGCCAAGTACCAATGCAGTAAAAACAAAGTGGTTAGGCGCTGCTGGCCATCAAGTGGCAGAAAACGGGGGGCCTCTTGAGTATCGACGCTACCATATATGAAGTCTAGGTTAAGTGGCAGGGCGTCGCTATTTTGTGCTGATGTGAATGCTTGTAGTAGGGTGCCGAGGAATTCTTCGCGTACGTCTTCGGCGGCTGGACGGCCTTGGGCGTAGTCGCGCTGAATCATCGGGATTTGGATGCGCTGGTGGCGGCCCAGCAGCTGTTTCAAAGTGATCTGGCTGCCAGACTTGCTCATTGGGTGATCTCTTGGGCTGCGCTGAAAAAGCCCACAAGGGCTCGTGTGATTTCGGTTTTGTAGGCTTCGCGGTCGTCCTTGCTCCAGAACATCACGTTGTCGGCCTGCGGGCTATAGCATTTGAGGAAGACATTGCGTGTGCAGAGCGGTACGAAGATCCCAGACTGATCAAGGGTCAGTAGCGCCTTGCGCTTGACCGCGAACACGGCATTCTTGTAGCTACGGTTGGTACCTTTATCCAATAAGGTCAGGTTGCAGATACCATGGTCGGTAGGCATTTCATCCTTTTCTTGGAAAAATGCCAAAAGTTTGTTGTACAGCACCTCGAAGGATTGGTCCGACTGAGCTTTCTTTGGTTGCTCGATGAAGGCACGAATGCTGTTCAAAAGCTGCCTATGTTGTGCGCCTTGTTCTTCGAGTGTCTTGGCTTCCAGGTAACCCAGACAAAGATTCAACCAGTTCAACTGGTCATGCAGGCGCATGGGGCGACTGGAAGCAATCGAGCGTACGTGTTCAATGTCCCATTCACCGTTCTTGAAACTGTCGAACTGGAAGCGCAGGTTGGAGCGAGGGCTATCTAGCAAGGTGGCGATGTTGAAAAGCAACAGCAGCGAGCGAATCTCCGCCGAGTGGCGGCCGTACTCCAGTTCAGCGAGACGTTCGCTGATACTCATTTGTAGCGCTTCGGGCTTTAGAGCGTTGAAGTCTTCGTCGTTTATAGTTCGGACAAACACCGCTTTGCGAAGTTTGCGTTCGAATGCACTCTTGGTTGTCTGCAGTGACAAACTGCAGATTTCCGCGATATCCATGCCTTGATGGATCAGGAAACCGACGATGTGATAAAGGGTGCGGTCTTCAAACCACTCTTCCAGCATCATGAAAGTCTGCTTGATTCGCAGCCATTCCTTCCACGTGGCGCCCGTAACTTTTAATTTTCTACTGTAGGCATGGAAGATGCTGTGTTCATCTTGGTCCATCCTAGTAGTTAGGCCGTCGGCCTTGGCTACCAATTCAAACAACAGGCCGATTCGGTTTTGTGGTCGCCCCTGCTGGTTGCTGAGAAAATACCAGAACTCGTCCGCCTGCAGGGCTTTCTCCAGTTGATCCCACTCGTGTGCGATCTGCAATTGCCGGCTGGAGGTGTCTACTTCGCTGGCATCACCACGCTTGAGGAACAGAGCGCGGATCAGTTCGTCATCGGTCAGTGCTATCTTTCCCACATTAAGGCGGGTGAAGGCATCCACTGCGTTGTCTTGAGCAGCCAGCTCGAACCAGATAACTCGTGTTTTGTTGAGCAATGTTGACTTGATCTCATCCACTTCGTGAGATCGATTTTCGAACCATTCTTCGATGGTGTTGATGGCATTGAACAGATAGAAGTAGTCCACATTGCTTTCGGCAATAACCTCGCTGGGTTGATCAAGAAAGGATAGCAACCGTGGACGAGTTTCGTAGTCGAGGGTGAACAACTTCTGCCGATATTTTTCTGCCAGCCGCTCATTGAAATGTCGCAATATCAGCAGCAAAGTGGTCAGCCGCTGCTGCCCATCGACCACTTCGAGCGGGCCTTGCTCGGTAGCCTTAATCACCAGCGGTTGTAGGCAGTAGAACTCTTCTGGCTGAGGGTTACGGCGCTGGCTGAATTCGCGGATGTCTTCCAGCAACTGGGTAACCTGCAGGGGCTTCCAGCGGTAGCCGCGCTGGTAGGCAGGAATCCAAAACTGAGTCGGCTTGCCGTGCTCATCTGTGAGCAGTTCATGTATCGGTTTGAGGGACAATTCTGAATGATTCATTCGAGTCCTTTCGTCGCAGCGCAGGGGCCAGAGGGATAGAGGCGGTTGGCCATCATTATGCCCATTCGATGTCAGCAATCAATTGGTAGCCCTGGAGCGATGTGTGGAGCAGCCGCTATCCGTTAATTGCGCGAAAAACCGGCATCGAGGCAAACAGTAAGGCTGAGTTTCGGCTATTGGGCGTTTTCTGCTGATCCCACCTGGCGTTTGAAGCGGGTGGTCGTAGCTCTCACTGGAGGCCAAAAATTCCCGATTCGATTCCACGGAAAGCCATAACTAGCTGATTTTTTTATAGAGGTACACCAAAAAATCCACCAAATTCCAGCCCCGCGAAAACCGGGCCCTCACGTCCAACAACCGTCCGTCTGTCTCCGCACCAGTTTTTAATCCGCGATGGTTCACCACCATACGTGGAACCCAATGAAACCGCCGCCTAGGCGGTTTTTGCGCCGACTCCATGGGCGTTAAAACGCCACATTCTGCGGCATTTATGTACATTCGATAGTACATCCTAGTTTCGGTTAGCGAGCGATGTACTCACGCATCGTGCCGGTTGCCTGAGGTTGGGTCTGACGATTCGCCGGCCGCTTTCCTACCTTGCACTGTTCGTCCAAGCCCTCGCCCAATCGACTTATCGCCCCGCCTTTTTTGACTTAATCTTGCAGAGGATTTGAGATAATTCTTTTCTTTGATATGCCCTTAGCCCAGTGTTTACGGGCATAAGAGCAAAAAAATTTGAGATAATGCATTCGCCTCCTAGAGATAATTCCGAGATGCTTCAGTTCTCTCACCACGATCTCCAGCTGTTGAACCCATCCTTTGACTCGCCACTGGTCTACGTGCTGAGCGAGCTTGAGTTCCTGCGTCGCCTGAGGCTGGAGGGCGATACCCCGCAACAGACCAACTTCACACTCATAACCCTGCCTCGCCCCTCGACCGACTATCTACCCACACATTTCCGCGATTTCTCCCACAGCAAACAGCCTTGCTTTTAAGCCCCCGCAGCGCTACCTTCCCCCAGTCGCGGCCAATTCCGCGGCCGGGTTTGGCGACCCGAACGAAAAGGCGCATCGGCGCCCCCAACCACGATTGCAGGCGCTTTTTTTGCGTCGGCAGTTTCGTGTAATGGCGGCTGTGCGTGGGAGACCTTCGGGTCTGCCGAGTTCCTTTTCCTCGGTTCGCCAACCTGCGTACAGCTGCCACCCTAACCGTTTGGCGACGGTGAGGGCGGTGCTTCAATCGAAAAGGAAGGCATGCATGCACACTTCAAATCTATTCAGAATCCCCGCATTCGTTCCCCACCGTCGTTTCTCGAAGGCTTTCAGCGACATCACTGTCAATGCAGCAGGCCTTAGCTTCCTCCACCAGGGGGTGCGCCATGTCTGACCAAGAACGCCTCTCCACCCTCCAAAGCTACGCCTGGACCCTCGAACTGCTAGGTGAAGCCTTGGTCCAGCACGACGAAATGCTGGAATGCGAACACAACCCGCGCCTGAGCTTTCGCAATACGGCCGGCATCCACCAGGCGATCCGGATCATCAGCCGGTTGGCCAGCGAGCAGTGTGGCAAGGTAATGGAGCAAGCCGGGCGCGCCTCGACCGATTAGCGGAGTCATGGCTTGCTGGAGGGCGTAGTGGTCATTTTCACGACCTCGGGCGCCTCGGCGAGAGAGTGCCGTAGCGTGCACATTGTTGATCTGGACGTTTCCAGAGCGTCGAGCCTGATCAAGAAAGGCATGAACATGTGCGCGCGGGATCTCGGCGCCAATGCTCAACAGTCGTCTCTTCCCGACGGTGGTCATCGAGTAAAGCCTTGACCTAGTGGGGTCGCTGATGACCGGCCCTGTCCGTTGATTGGACCGCTTCGGGTCGCACTCTGGCCCTTCACCCTCAGCGGAACCACAGGCCTGAGGAAGCTGTGGGTACCAGCCACTAGCTCATGATCATGCTTGAGCCGGCGCCGAGCCTTGTTTCGTTTGTTGCGTTTCGTTTATTTCGATTATAAGATCTAAACCTGCCGTATGGGACGCCAGGAATTTCAAGTCGCTTTTGGAGACACATCATGACTACCGCCGATCTCGCTCGAAGCATCCTTCCAGATGAGAAAGCGATCGCCGCGGCTACTGAATCAAGCCGCCAGATCGCTGCTTTCGTTTCGACGAAACTGGATATTCAGCGTATTGAGCTGATTGATGAAGCCCAGCAACGCCAAGTCGTTGAGCTACCGACGTTCGCTCTTAGACTGCTCGGGGACATTCTTAACGAACTGGCTCTAGGTAACACCGTGAAAGTAGTGCCGGTTCACGCAGAACTGACTACTCAAGAAGCCGCCGACATGCTCAACGTGTCGCGTCCGCATCTTGTCAAGCTACTGGACGAGGGTCAGATACCACACACAAAAACCGGCAGCCACCGTCGTATCAAGTTCACCGATGTCATGGCGTTCAAGGCCGAACGTGACAGAGTGAGCCAAGCCGCCATGGAAGAACTGGCTGCACAAGCCCAAGTGCTCAATATGGGGTATTAATGAGGCATTCACCGTTCACTGTTATCTATGACGCCTGTGTGTTGTACCCAGCCCCTCTGCGTGATTTGCTGATGCACCTGGCCTTGACCGGCGCTTATCGAGCGCGCTGGTCCGTGCAAATTCATGATGAATGGACGCGAAATGTGCTGAAAAATCGTTCTGACCTGACTAAAGATCAGCTTGGTCGCACTGTTGTAGCCATGAACCGGGCAGTACCTGATTGTCTTGTGAATGTGAGGCTAAATTTCCTGGTCACGAAAAAGCCGTGACCGGGCGTAGGAACCCGTTGGTAAACTTGGCGTACGCACTCGGCGCCGCTGCACCACAGCTGGCGCTTTTTTGTGCTTGCCGTGCTGTGTCATGGCGGCTGTGTGCGGGCAGGCTTCGGCCTGGCCGGGTTTCCAAGTTTCCCGGTATTCCTACCCCGCACACAGCTGCCACCCAATCCCGTAGGAAGGATCGTGGTAGCTCCAATCAAAACTTGGAGCTTCATGCATGTTTATCTCAAGCCTGATCTGGATCCTCGCATCCGTTCCCCTCCGTCATTCATTTGCTGCTATGCGTGACCTCGCTGATAGCAATGCCGGCTGTGTCTCAACCCGTTCAGAGGTGCGCCATGTCTGACCAAGAACGCCTCTCCACCCTCCAAAGCTACGCCTGGACCCTCGAACTGCTAGGCGAAGCCTTGGTCCAGCACGACGAAATGCTGGAATGCGAACACAACCCGCGCCTGAGCTTTCGCAATACGGCCGGCATCCACCAGGCGATCCGGATCATCAGCCGGTTGGCCAGCGAGCAGTGTGGCAAGGTAATGGAGCAAGCCGGGCGCGCCTCGACCGATTAGCAGAGTCATGGCTTGCTGGAGGGCGTCGTGGTCGGTTTCACGACCTCGGCCGCCCCGGCGAGAGAGTGCCGTAGCGTGCACATCGTTGATCCGGACGTCTCCACAGCGTCGAGTCTGGTCAAGGAAGGCATGAACACCTGCAGTGCGCTTGCTGTCGTGGCACAGGATTTTCGATCCATACCGCCTGCTTGGTGGGGCAGGGCGACAAATTAAATTCGTAGTACGCTTCAATGACTAGGTATTTCCAATACATCTGGCTTGTTCCCTGAATCGCCAGGTTTGCCTTTCAAACGGGAGAAACGCCATGACGGATAAAAACAACGATAACCGCCCTGTCTACCAAGCAGCGTGCCATTGCGGCACCGTGCGTTTCTCACTGCGGTTGACCGATGGTCTGCGCACCGCACGCAGGTGCAACTGCTCGCTGTGCCGTATGCGCGGGGCGGTGGCGGTGTCGGTCAATCTGGGCGATATCACGGTCACCCAAGGTGAAGAGGCGCTGACGCTCTATCAGTTCCACACCCGGGAAGCCAAGCACTACTTCTGCTCGAAATGCGGCATCTACACCTTCCACCAGCGGCGTTCCTCGCCGGACCAGTATGGGGTGAACGTTGCGTGTATCGACGGGATGAGCCCGTTCGATTTTGCAGAGGTGGCGGTCAGTGAAGGGCGTGCTCATCCCAAGGATCGGGTGAGTGGTGGCGCCGAGGTTGCGGGGTGGGTGCGGTATGCAGCTAACCCGGCCAGTGATCACGGCTGAGGGATGGTCGCTTGCTCTGCGTGTTGCCTATAGCAGGGCGCTCTCCTACGACGCGCGTGCCCATTTCGTACCTGTAGAAACTTGCGAAAACCATCACCCGGGAATAAAGTCCCCCCCGTCGCCGAAGCATCGGCGATGCGACCTTGGCCGGTCGGAATCGGAAGGCGCATCAGCGCCCAATCATCATCGCAGGCGCTTTTTTGTGCTTGCGATGGCGCGTTATGGCGGTGGTGCGCGGGACACCTTCGGGTGTGCCGGGCTCCTTTCGTCCCGGTCGGCCAACCCGCGTACTGCTGCCACCTTAACTTGCTTGGCCGCGAGCGGTGGCAGTTCCATCACGAAAGGAACTCATGCATGACCACCGTAAATCCGTCGCAGATCCGCGTATCCGTTCCCCGCCGTCGTTTATCGACGGGCCTCAATAATCTAGCTGCCGCCAGGCCAGGCTTCATCTCTGGCTCTCTGGAGGTGCGCCATGCCTGATCATGAACGCCTGTCTACCCTCCAAAGCTACGCCTGGACGCTCGAACTGTTAGGCGAGGCCTTGGTCCAGCATGATGAAATGCTGGAGTGCGAACACAACCCACGCCTGAGCTTTCGCAATACTGCCGGCATCCACCAGGCGATCCGGATCATCAGTCGCTTGGCCAGTGAGCAGTGTGGCAAGGTGATTGAGCAAGCCGGGCGTACGCCGGCTGACTAGCGGGGGCCCTGGCTCGTTGGCGGGCATGGGCATCGCCCATGTTCGCGTGAGCCTTTGAGATCTGACTTGCGCCTAAACCGGGCAGGGGTAGGTTTTCAAACATCCCTGGCAGGCCTTACACAGGTCCAGCCCAGCCCGTGCAGGCCAGCTCGAAAAGCACCAGACTGACGCCATAGCGGGTAATGAACGGCGAGTCCGAGGCTGGCAGTGGGGCCGCTTTGCGGCCCATCGCGACGCAAGGTCGCTCCTACAGGGTGAGGTGGCGACGCAAGGGAATAGCAAATGGCCCAAGTTGAGTGGAACGCTTGCGCCGCTCTCGGGCATGGTAATCAGGCAAGGCGCGCTGCCAGCACTTTGCAGTAACCATTCACTGGCCAATGCCAACTGCCGAGGATTTTGCATGGATCAGAACAGAGACAGCCTGAAAACAACCAACCCTATCGCCGGGCTGCCGGGGGCAGTATTCGAGAAAGCCTGGGAGGTGCGTTGGGCCCTGAAACTCACCTACGTGTGCCTGTTCATGGATATGGCTTTCATGACAGCCCTGGGGACCACTCTGCTGGATTTCTCGGGGGACATGGCTACGGTCTGGGGGAATATCGGGCGGATCTTTGTGAGTGTCGTGGTGTTTTGCCTGGCCGTGTCGGTGTGCGTTCCAGTGCTTGCGCAGGTCGCGGTCATGCTTGGTTCCTACATCCCTTGGCACTGGCTACAGAGCCGGCGCGATTACTCCCTGCTGCACAATCACGTGACCTATAGCGCCTTGAAAGAGCACAGTCTTCGTGAAGGCAATGAGTTCCTGTTCAACTACTGGCGCAGCAAGAGCCAGCAACGGGAGGTGTGGCGTCAGCAGCGCTATCAGGCCGGTGTCCTGGTATTCGGGCTGGTAGTGATGGCCATTGCCAACGCCAATGTCGGGGCGCATTACCAGTTGCCTGGCTTGATGCATCAGGTCACCGAGCTGATTGGCTGGGAGGGCTATCTGGTGCTGGGGGGCATTACGCTCTGCCTGTTGCACTGGGCGTGGTGGGCTGCGGATGAGATTGGCCAGATCTACTACCCGCCCTTGGCAGAAAAGCTGAGGGAGCGTGGCTACTGACGCCAGGGCATGTGAGCCAGGAAAACTGGCTCACCCGCTCACCCGGCTCAGCCCACCGCAACCGCCGCATTCAGCGCCAACACCACGATCAACCCCACCACCGCCACGATCGACTGCACCACCGAGATGGTCTTGGTCGCTTCCCCCATGGTCATGCCAAACGACTCTTTCACCATCCAGAAACCGGCATGGTTGGCGTAGTTGAAGAACAGCGAGCCACAGCCGATGGACAGGGCCAGCAAGGGCAGGTTCAGGCTGGGGTCGGCACCTGCCAAGGGGGCCAGCAGGCCGGCAGCGCCGACGATGCCAACGGTGGCCGAGCCGGTAGACACCGACAGCAGCATGGCGATCAGCCACCCCAGAATCAACGGCGGGAAAGCCGATTGCTGGGTCAGGTGCACGATGGCATCGCCAACCTTGGCGCTGGTCAGCATCTCCTGGAAAGCGCCACCGCCGGCAATGATCATGATGATCGAGGCAATCGGCTTCAGGCTTTTGCCCAGCGCATCGCGCAACTGCTCGGCGTTGCCACCGCGCGCCAGTACCAGGCTGAAGCCTGCGAACAGCACGCCCAGCAGCATGGCGATCAGTGGGTTGCCAAGGAAGCTGGCCAATTCCAGCAGCGCATTGCCCTTGGGCAGCAGCATTTCGGCAACGGCATGCACCAGCATCAGGATCGCCGGCAGCAGCGCGGCCAGCATGCCGATCAATACACCGGGGCGGGGTTGGCCGTCGGCCTGCTCAGCCAGGGTGAACTGGTCCAGCAGTGCCTGATCGGGGCGGGTGCTCATGCGCCGGGAAATGAACATGCCGTACAACGGGCCGCCCAGGATCATGGCAGGGATCGCGGCAAGGAAGCCGTAAAGCATGGTCGGCCCGACCGAGGTCTTGAGCACGGCAATGGCGGTCAGTGGGCCAGGGTGCGGAGGGACCATGCCATGCATGGCCGCCAAGGCGGAAATCACCGGCACCCCCACGTACACATAGGCAGAGCCCTTGAAGCGCGCCTTGCCCTCCAGCTTGCGTGCCACGCTGAAAATCAACGGCAGCATGATCACCAGGCCCACCTCGAAGAACATCGGGATGCCGATGACGAAGGCCACCAGCATCATCGCCCAGGGGATCAGCCGGTCGGGGGTGCGTTTGAGGATCACATCGGCGACCTCTTCGGTAACGCCAGCATCCGCCAGGATCTTGCCCAGCATGGCGCCAAGGGCAATCACCACCCCGACCGCACCCAGTGTCTTGCCCGCACCGGTGAGCAGGTGCGAAACGATACTGCCGGGTTGCATATGGGTCGCGAAGCCCACGCCAATGGACACCACCAGCAGGGCCAGAAGCGGGTGCATCTTCAGGCGCGACACGATCAGCGCCACCAGCACCAGAACACTGACCAGGGCGGTCAGCAACAGCTGAATATCTAAGGGAGTCATGCAAGGAGTCTCTGTTGGGCAGGCGCGTCAGTGGCAAACGGAAGGTGCACGCAGGACAAGCAATTGTGCGGCATGCAAAGGCGTCAGGGCGGGGAGTGCGATCATGAAACGATTCACCTTGTTATTTGGTCATCTATATGAATCTGCCCAGAGTATTTGCGGTCAACCCGGATACTGTCAAGGGTGGGCCCTGGCAGCCGCGGCGCCAAGCCCAGCCGCGAACAACCCATCAGGTACTGAACAAACGCCGTTCCCGCGCCCACACGATCGCTTCACTGCGGCTGTGCACATCGAGCTTGGAATAAACCGTTGCCACGTGGTTGCGCACCGTGTTCAGCGCCAGGTTCAGGCGCGCCGCAATCTCCTTGTCGGCCAGCCCTTCGCAGATAAGCGCCAGCACATCCCGCTCGCGGCGGGTAAGGTCGGTGAACGAGGCATCGGGCAACCGGCCGGTGTTGATACGTTTGGCATTGGCCAGCTTCTCGATCAAGGTCTGGCTGAACCACGATGCATCCTGCATGACGGTCTCGATCGCCTCGACCAGTTCCAGCTCCGAGCGCTTGCGCTCGGTGATGTCCATCAGCACCAGCAGGTAGCACGGGGTGTCCAGCAGGCTCACGGTGTCGGCTTGCAGCATGCAGTCGAGCGGGTCGTCACCTTTCTTGCGCAGCTTCACATCCAGCGCCTCGATACGCCCGCTCTTTTCCAGCGCATCGAACACCTGCGCGGCCACCCCGCGGTCGGCAAAGAAGTCGATTTCGGCCACGGTTTTCCCGATCAGCTCCTGGGCGGTGTAGCCCAGGCTGTCGAGGAACGCTTCGTTGGCATCGATCAGTTGCTGCTTGTCGGCGCTGCACAGCAAGGTCGGCACCGGGCTCAGGCGAAACGCCTTGGCAAAGCGCTCTTCACTCTGGCGCAGGGCGTTCTCCGCCTTGCGCCGGGGCTCCAGGTCGGTGAACGAAAACAGCATGCAATCCTCTTCGTGCATGTCCAGCGGCTGCCCGGCCACGATCACCAGCTTGGTGCCGCCTTCCGGCAAGCGCAGCTCGGCCTGCATCTGCGGGATGGTCGCGCCTTCTATCAGGCGCTCGATCGCCAACTCCTTGCGCTCGGCGTTTTCCAGCACGTCCACTTCATACACCGAGCGGCCAATGACGTTTTCCCGCACATGCCCGGTCATTTCCAGAAAGCCCTGGTTCACCTTGATGAAGCGCAAGTCGCTGAGGCGGCAGATAACGGCGGGGGCAGGGTTGGCGTTGAAGGTTTTTTCAAAGCGCTGCTCTGCGCTGGCCCACTCGGTAGCGTCGGCCAGTATCAGCACCAACGATTCGGCCTCGCCCTTGCTGTCTTCCAGCACCATGCTGCGCACCCGGTGTACCCGGCTGCGCGCCTCCTCATCGCCAACCGGCGAAACCTCGACCACGACATCGCTGAACACCTGCCCCGCCGCCACGCGGGCAATGGGGTACTGGTCGGCTTCCAGTGGATGGTTGTTGCGGTAGCGCAGGGCAAAGCGCTGGCGATAACCCTCGGCGTCCCCGCCCAGCTGTTCCAGGCTGTCGACCCCGTGCATGCGCAGGGCGGCTTCGTTGGCCCAGATGATGGTCTGGTCCACTTCCAGCAGCATCACGCCATCCGAAAGCCCGGCAATTATCTGCTGCAGCTGGCGGCGGTTGGTTTCACGGGCAAGCACGGCGTCGCTCATGGGCGTCCCCCGGTCGGTAGTGGCTGGTGTGGTGACTGGCGTTGAGCATAAACGCAGCAGGCACCGGCAGATTGGTGCCAATGCACTAGTGCGGGTGGGGCAGATGCATCAATACACCCTTGCATGGGACCCGCAAACTGGCCATGACGTTGCATCAGGCACCCGTGGCCGGTGCAGCCAGTTCCCATTGACGAGGATGCATAGATGACTGAAGCCTATGTAAGCACCCCGGCAAATGCCGTGAGCCCGCTGCGGGTGTCGTGGAGTGCAGTTTTCGCCGGGGGGGCCATTGCCTTGGCTACCTACCTGGTACTCAGTGTGCTGGGCACCGCCATCGGGGCCGGGGCCGTTGACGCGATGGCCGATGGCAACCCGCTGCGTGGTTTTGGCACCGGTGCGGGGGTGTGGTTGTTCGTCAGCACCCTGGTTTCGGTCGCCGCCGGTGCCTGGGTTGCCGGCCGCACGGCGCCGGGCCGCGGTGGCCTGCATGGCCTGTTGAGCTGGACGGTGACCACATTGCTGGCGACCTGGCTGCTGGCTTCGCTGGCCGGGGGCGTGGTCGGCACTGCCGGCAATATTGCCGGTAAAGGCCTGTCGCTTGCCGCGGATGGTGTGGCTGCCGCCGCACCGGCAGTCGGCCAAGGCATCAAAGAGCGCCTGGGTAAGCAGGGCATCTCGCTCGACTGGGACAGCCTGGAAGCGGAGCTGAACAAGACTCTGCAACAGTCCGGCAAGGCGGAACTGAACCCGTCGAACCTGGAGCAGCAGGCCGATCAGGCGCAGGCGCAGGGTGAGTCGGCGGGCCGTATTGCCGCCGAGGACCCGACCCAGGCCGTTGACCAGCTCAAGCAATGGTTCGACCGGGTACGCAAGGCCGGTGAGCCTGCGCTGAGCGCGGCAGACAAGCAGGCCCTGGTCAACATCGTGGCGGCGCGCACAGGCAAGAGCCAGCAGGAGGCCCAGCAGATCGTGGATAACTATGCCCGTGCCTACCAGCAAGCCGCCGAGCAGGTGCAAGTGCTCAAAGACCAGGCAGAGCAACAGGCGCGTGAAGCTGCCCAGGTGGCGGCCAGCAACGTGTCCAAAGCCGCCTGGGGCACGCTGGTAACCCTGCTGCTTGGCGCTGCCTTGAGCGTTGTGGCAGGCCGCTTCGCCCTGTCGTCACGCAAGACCCGGGTCGTGAATGTGTGATCACCCGCCCAGGTCTGCCCGTTTCACTGGTGTAACCCCAACCCACATGTACGGATGTCGTTGAAGGAGAAAAACCATGAGCAGCACGTCTGACAAAGTCAAAGGCATGGCCAACGAAGTGGTTGGCAAGGTCAAGCAAGCCGTCGGTAAAGCGACTGGCAATACCGAGCTGGAGGTAAAGGGCAAGGTGCAGGAGAAAAAGGGTGAAGCCCAACAAGTGGTGGGCGATGTGAAGGACGCCGTCAGCAAGGACTAGCCGACTGTCGCCCCTCCCACCAGCGGTCGCCTTCGGGCGACCGCTCTTGCATGTGCCCGCTGCGCCCAGGCACTGCTCAGCGCTGGTACGCCTTGCCGAAGTGCCGTTCCAGGCGCGCTTGCACCAGCTCCAGCAGAATCGACAGTACCCAGTAGATGATTGCCGCGGTGGTCAGCATTTCCAGGTAACGGTAGCTGGAGCGCCCGTACGACTGGGCCAGGAACATCACTTCCCACACCCCCATCACCGAAATCAGCGATGAATCCTTGAGCATCGAGATGAACTGGTTGGCCGTGGGCGGAATGATTACCCGCATGGCCTGGGGCAGCACGATGTAGCAGAACGTCTGCGGCGGGCGCATGCCCAGCGCCAGCGCCGCTTCGCTCTGGCCTCGCGCCACGCCGAGAATGCCGGCGCGGAAGATTTCACTGAGGTAGGCGCCGTAGTTCAGCGACAACGCAATGATGCCCGCGCTGATTGCACCCGGTACCAGGCCGACCTGTGGCAGGCCCAGGTAAATCAGCAGAATCTGGATAAGCAGCGGCGTACCGCGGAAGAACGACGTGTAGAAACTGGCGATACCGACCAGCACCGCACTGCCGGACAAGCGCGCCAGGGCTGCGGCAAAGCCCAGCAGCACCGAGACCACCATCGAGCACAGGCACAGGAACAGGGTCAGCGCTGCGCCTTGCAAAAAGCCGTTAGGGCCCAGTTTGAAGCCGGCGAGGTTGGGGAACTTCTCCACAATGATCGCAAACTTCAGGTCGAAGCTGAGGAAGAACGCCACGAACAGACCGAACAGCGCCAGCCAGGTCAGCAGCAGCCGGGTGCGAAAGCCGAACAGGCTGGCGCCCGTGGCTTTGGCCGCGGGCTTGGGGGAAGAAGGGAAGGTGCTCATTTGCTGATATCGGCGCCAATCCATTTCTGCGACAGCTTGGCCAGCGTGCCATCGGCTTTCAGTTCGGCAAATACCTGGCGCACCTTGGCATCCCATTCAGGGTCGCCTTTTTCGATGGCCACCGAGTTGGGCTCTTCATACAGTGGGGCACCGGCCAGCTTGAAGCGCTTGTCCTGGGTCAGGCGCGGCTGCGCGGTCACCAGGTTGGTAAGAATGGCATCCAGACGTACGCCGGCGCCCAGGCCCAGGTCCTGGAAGGCGACGTTGTCGGTGTCGTAAGGCGCAATCTGCACAAAGTCGAAGGGGTAGTCGATCTTCTGGTCTTCCTTGCCTTCGATCACCAGGTTCTTGTTCAGGTAACTCTCGTAGCTGGAGGCGCTGGTCAAGCCTACCTTGCGCCCATCCAGGTCCTTGGCCCCGTGAATGCGCTCATCCTTGGCATTGACCACGATCACCGCCGGCGATGCGTAGTACTCCACCGGGAAGTCGAACACTTCGGCGCGCGCCTTGCTGGGCGTCATCGAGCAGATGCAGATGTCGTAGCGGCCGCTCCAGCGGCCGGCGGCGATCACGTCCCACGACGGGGTTTCCAGGCGCAGCTTCACGCCAAGCTTGTCGGCCACAGCCTTGGCCACATCCACGTCGAAGCCGTCGAGTTGGTTCTGATCATTGAGGAAGGAGAACGGCGGGTAGCTCTCCATCAACACGTTGACCATTTCCTTGCGCGATTCAACCCGCTCCAGCGTGGTACCTGCCAGGGCCTGGGACGCAGTGGCGAGCAACACGAGGCCCGCGCCGAGCACAGTAGAAAAGCGCATGTACATACCTGAAAAGTTTGCCAAAAAAGAGAAAGTGTATTTAATAGTTATAAACCTTTCTCTCATAATGAATTTTATTCATAAGTACCTTCAGAGTAGTTATATGACACAGCGCGCGATGGTTATTCTCGACGGCGGCATGGGCCGTGAACTGCAGCGCAGCGGCGCACCGTTTCGCCAGCCCGAATGGTCGGCGCTGGCGCTGACCGAGGCGCCCGAGGCCGTGGTAGGGGTGCATGCGGCGTTCATTGCCGCGGGTGCCCAGGTCATTACCAGCAACAGCTATGCGGTCGTGCCGTTCCACATTGGCGAGCAACGTTTTGCTACAGAAGGCCAGCAACTGGCCAATACCGCCGGCCAGCTGGCGCGTCATGCCGCCGATAACGCTGCACACCCGGTCAAGGTAGCGGGTTCGCTGCCACCGCTGTTCGGCTCTTACCGCCCCGACCTGTTCCAGCCTGAGCGGGTCGAAGAAGTATTGAAGCCGCTGCTCGCCGGCCTGGCGCCACACGTTGACCTGTGGCTGGCTGAAACCCAGAGCGCCATCGCCGAAGTACGTGCCATCCACGCGCACCTGCCCAAAGACGACCGCCCGTTCTGGGTGTCGTTCACTTTGCAGGACGAGGACGTGGATACGGTGCCGCGCCTGCGTTCCGGTGAGCCGGTGGCTGATGCCGTGCAAGCGGTAGTCGGGCTGGGCGCCGCAGCGGTGCTGTTCAACTGCAGCCAGCCGGAAGTAATCGGCGCGGCCATTGACGTCGCCCGTGCCGTTATCGGCCAGCAAGGCGCAGAGGTGGCCATCGGTGCCTACGCCAACGCCTTCCCCCCGCAGCCCAAAGAGGCTACCGCCAACGACGGGCTGGACGAGCTGCGAGAAGACCTGGACCCACCGGGCTACCTCGCCTGGGCCAAGGACTGGCGTGAACGCGGCGCCAGCATGGTGGGCGGCTGCTGCGGCATTGGCCCCGAGCACATTGCCGAGCTGAAGCGTCACCTCGGCTGACAGGTTCAAAGCCTTCTGTACGGCAAGCGAAGCGGCTAAGTTTTGGAATTGCTGGAACTGACGGTAAGGTTTCAGCATCTTCCATGCATCATGCGCCACGGGCAGTCGTGTTCGGACTGCCCAATGATGGAGCGCAGCGCTGAACGCCCGAAGGAGTAACGCCTATGCCTGAAAACCAGAAACGCAGGAGCACCATCAACCCACCTGTCTTTTTCACCAGTGCAGTACTGGTGCTGTTACTGGTGTTGTACGCCACAGTGTTCCAGGCGCATGCCCAAAGCGTCTTCGAGCATGTTCAGCAGTGGATCGTCACCAATGCAGCTTGGTTCTACATCCTCACCGTCGCACTGGTGCTGATCAGCGTCGTTTTCCTGGCCGTAAGCCGCTATGGCGACATCAAGCTGGGCCCGGACCATAGCGAGCCCGACTACCCCAACAAAAGCTGGTTCGCCATGCTGTTCTCTGCCGGTATGGGCATCGGCTTGATGTTCTTCGGTGTAGCCGAACCGGTGATGCACTTCATCAACCCGCCGGTGGGTGACCCCAATACCGTAGCCGCCGCCCGCGAAGCCATGAACATCACCTTCTTCCACTGGGGCCTGCATGCCTGGGCGATCTACGCCATCGTGGCGTTGATCCTGGCCTACTTCAGTTTCCGCAACGGGCTGCCGCTTACCCTGCGCTCGGCGCTGTACCCCTTGATCGGCGAGCGTATCTACGGCCCTATCGGCCATGCAGTGGACATCTTCGCCATCCTGGGCACGGTATTTGGCGTCGCCACCTCGCTGGGCTACGGCGTGCTGCAGATCAACAGCGGGCTGAACCAGTTGTTCGGCCTTCCGATCAGCACCTCGGTGCAGGTCATTCTTATTGCCGTTACCTGTGCATTGGCCACGCTGTCGGTGGCCAGCGGCCTGGACAAGGGCATCCGTATCCTGTCGGAGCTCAACCTGGGCCTCGCCGTGGTCCTGATGCTTTTCGTGCTGGCGGTAGGCCCTACGGTATTCCTGCTGCAGGCCTATGTGCAGAACACAGGGGCCTACCTGTCCGATATCGTCAACAAGACGTTCAACCTGTTTGCCTACGAACCCACCGACTGGATTGGCGGCTGGACCTTGCTCTACTGGGGCTGGTGGTTGTCCTGGTCGCCCTTCGTGGGGCTGTTCATTGCGCGCATTTCCCGTGGGCGCACCATTCGCGAGTTTGTGTGTGGCGTGCTGTTCGTCCCTGCCGGCTTCACGTTGCTGTGGATGACCGTGTTTGGCGACTCGGCCATCCATATGATCCTGCACGGCGGTGTCAAGGACCTGGCCACGGTGGTGGATCAGGACAGCTCGCTGGCCTTGTTCGCGTTCCTCGAGCACTTCCCCTGGTCTACGGCCATCTCGATGCTGGCAGTGCTGATGGTGGTCGTGTTCTTCGTTACCTCGGCCGACTCGGGTGCGCTTGTCGTGGATATGCTGGCGTCCTCCGGCAGGGGCCATTCACCGCTCTGGCAGCGCGTGTTCTGGTCGGTCACCATGGGCGCGGTGGCCATTGCCCTGCTGCTGGCCAACGGCCTGAAAGCACTGCAGGCGGCCACCATTGCCAGCGCCTTGCCGTTCGCGATCATCCTGCTGTTTTCCATCTGGGGGTTGTTCAAGGCCCTGGGGCTGGACGCCACACGGCGTGGGCTGCGCACCCAGGCACTGCCAGGTCAGCGGCAGGGCCGTCAGAACCACGGCGGCTGGCAGCGCCGCTTGCGCAACATCGCCATGATGCCGCGCAGGGCGCACGTTACCCGCTTCATCGCCGATGTGGTCAAGCCCGCGTGCGAAGAAGTGGCGCAGGAACTGCGCAAACAAGGCTATGAGGTGACCGTGGATGAGCGTGAAGACGGCCGCGTCACGCTCGAGCTATCCCATTCCGGGGAAGGGCGCTTCAAGTACGAGGTACGCCCCCGGGCATTCAATACGCCGAGCTTCGTCATGCGCGACGCCGATGACAACAGCGATGCGCGCAAATACTTCCGGGCAGAGGTGTACCTGCGCGAAGGCGGGCAGGACTACGATGTGATGGGCTGGAGCCGTGAGGATGTGATCGGCGACATCCTCGACCAGTACGAGCGCCACCTGCATTACCTGCACGTGGTGAGCTGATGCTGTTTACGTGCGGGCGATCGCCGGAATCGCCCGCACGTAGACCAGCTCGCAGACCAGTTCGACCAATGTCTGGGTAATCACCGCCGCTGCCGCCAGCGTGCGCCACTGCTCTGGCAAGGCGAGCGCCAGCGGCAACACCACCAGCGAGTTGCGCGTCGCCGCACTGAACATCACGGCGCGCTTCTGCTGTGCCGGCAAGCCCAGCAGCCTCGCTGCTGCCCAGCCGATGGCCGGTGCCACCAGCGCAAAGCCCAGGTAAACCGGCACTACGGGCAGCAGTTGCGGCAGGTCGTGCAACACGATCCGGATCTGTGAAGCGATCACCACGAACAGCACCAGCGCCATCGCCGGTACGGGCATCCAGGCCCAGGCATCGTTCCATCGGCTCACCCCCCGCCACTTGCCGACCAGGGCACTGGTCCACACGGCCAAGGCCAACGGCACGACGATCATCGCCACGAACGCCTGCACGAAGGGCCCTATCGCCAGGTTCAACGCCTGGCCAGCGTCGAGCATGAGCGCCAGGTAAAACGGCAACAGCAGCAGTTGCAGCAGCAACAGCACGGGGGTGGCGGCCAGCATGAGCCGCGCATCGCCTTTGCCCATGTGTGTGAACACCACCACATAGTCGATGCAAGGTGCCAGCAGTACCAGCAGGGCGCCTGCCAGCAAGGCCGGCTGGCCCGTCAGCCCGCGCGTCAGGCCCCACACCAGCAAGGGCACCAGCACGAAATTGGCCAGCAGCAAGGCAACCGTGAAGCGTCGATTGGCCAGGCTCGCGCGCAGGTGCAGAAAGGGTATCTGCAAGAACATGGCGTACATCAGCACGGCGATGGCGGGTGTGATCAGCACTTCCAGCACTGAAGCACCCCCACTGGCGAAAACGCCGAAAGCGCAGGCCGCCAGCACGGTGGCGAAATAGATGAGCGTTTGCCGGGTTTCGAGTTGGTCTCTGGTCAAGGCGCTACCTGCTGAAAAAAAATGGCAGCGCCGGTCTTGCAATGCGGCGAAGCGCGAACGTGCTGCGCCGCAAGCCATGTGTAAATCCGGCGCGCAAAAAAACCCGGCATTGAGCCTAATGCCTGTCAGTTAAGCGTTACTGGGGCTGCTTTGCAGCCCTTCGCGGGCACGCCCGCTCCCACACGTTTGGCGCTGAACTCAAGAGATGCGCGATCCCCTGTGGGAGCGGGCGTGCCCGCGAAGGGTCGCAAAGCGGCCCCAAATTACTTAACTGACTGGCATTAGGCCTCGAGCCGGGTTTTCCTCTGGCGAGCAGCGATCAGTTGCCGTAAACCGGCAGCTTCTTGCAGATGGCCTTGACCTTTTCACGCACGGCATCGATCACCGCTTCGTTGTTCAGGTCAGCCAGGATGTCGCAGATCCAGCCAGCCAGTTCCTTGCACTCGGCTTCCTTGAAGCCACGGGTGGTGACGGCTGGGGTGCCGAAACGCAGGCCCGAGGTGACGAACGGCGAACGTGGGTCGTTGGGTACCGAGTTCTTGTTGACGGTGATGTAGGCTTTGCCCAGGGCAGCGTCCGCATCTTTACCGGAGATTTCCTGCTTGATCAGCGACAGCAGGAACAGGTGGTTCTGGGTACCGCCAGACACCACGTCGAAACCACGCTCGATGAACACTTCGGCCATGGCCTGGGCGTTTTTCACGACCTGCTGCTGGTAAGCCTTGAACTCAGGCTGCAGGGCTTCCTTGAAGCAGATAGCCTTGGCGGCGATGACGTGCTCCAGCGGGCCGCCCTGGGCGCCAGGGAACACGGCGGAGTTCAGCTTCTTCTCGATTTCTTCGTTCTTGCGCGCCAGGATCAGGCCGCCGCGTGGGCCGCGCAGGGTCTTGTGCGTGGTGGTGGTGACCACGTCGGCGAACGGTACCGGGTTCGGGTACACGCCAGCGGCAACCAGGCCGGCAACGTGAGCCATGTCGACGAACAGGTAGGCACCCACCTTGTCGGCGATGGCACGGAAGCGGGCGAAGTCCAGCACTTGCGAGTAGGCGGAGAAGCCGGCAACGATCATCTTCGGCTTGTGCTCGACAGCCAGGCGCTCGACTTCGTCATAGTCGATCAGGCCGTTGCCGTCGATGCCGTACTGGATGGCGTTGTACAGTTTGCCCGAGGAGCTTACCGAAGCACCGTGGGTCAGGTGGCCACCGTGGGCCAGGCTCATGCCCAGGATGGTGTCACCGGCCGACAGCAGGGCCAGGTAGACAGCAGCGTTGGCCTGGGAGCCAGCGTGCGGCTGGACGTTGGCGTAATCGGCACCGAACAGCTCTTTGGCACGGTCGATGGCCAGTTGCTCGACGACGTCGACGTACTCGCAACCACCGTAGTAGCGCTTGCCCGGGTAGCCTTCGGCGTACTTGTTGGTCAGCACCGAGCCCTGGGCTTCCATGACAGCCGGGCTGGTGTAGTTTTCCGAGGCGATCAGCTCGATATGCTCTTCCTGGCGCAGGGCTTCTTGCTGCATGGCTTCGAAGAGCTCGGCGTCGTACTTGGCAATGGTCAAATCACGGCTGAACATGGCGGTCCTCAAGGATCGGGGTAGTTTGGGGGGGCATTCTAACCGATTGATTCGCGGCTGGCATATGAAGTGGCGTCAAGTCGCGGACCAATGGGTCTCATGTTGCATCCCGCGCCGCGTCTGGGCTGAGCGGGGATTGGAGTTGACTTTGAAGTCCGGTTTCTGGGGGGGCTTTGCGCCCCATCGCCGGCAAGCCGGCTCCCACAGGTTGGCACATGGCTGGAAGTTGGAGCGGTCGGTGTGGGAGCGGGCCCGCCCGCGAAGAACCCGGCGCGGAGGCTGGCACCGGTTACGCCGGTGTTCACGGGCACGCCCGCTCCCACAAGGTCCTCCTAAATCAATAGGTGCGATGAGGCCAGTGCAGGCAGCGTCAATGGAACATGAACAACGTCTCGTTGGCGAACTGGGCCTCGAACTGATGCGCCGGCATCGGGCGCCCGAACAGGTAGCCCTGCACTTCGTCGCACCCGTGCTCGCGCAGGAACTCCAGTTGCTCGTGGGTTTCCACGCCCTCGGCGATGACCGCCAGGTTGAGGCTGTGGGCCATGGCGATGATCGCCCGGGCAATCTGTGCGTCCTGCTCGCCTTCGGGCAGGCCGTCGACGAAGGTGCGGTCGATCTTGAGCACATCAATGGGGAACTGCTTGAGGTAGTTCAGCGACGAGTAGCCGGTGCCGAAGTCATCCACCGCAATGCTCAGGCCAAGGTTCTTCAGGCTGGCCAGTATCTGCAGCGCCTCGTTCACCTCACGCATCAGGATACTCTCGGTCAGTTCCAGCTCCAGGCAGGCCGGCGGTAGCCCGCATTCCTCGAGGATGGTGGCAATCCGGGTGCCCAGCTGGCCATCGGAGAACTGCCGCGCCGAGATGTTCACCGAGACCTTCGGCACCCGCACCTTGGCCTTGTGCCAGGCCTTGAGCTGGCGGCTGGCCTCGCGCAGCACCCAGTCACCCACATCCACCACCAGGCCCAGTTCCTCGATCACCGGGATGAAGTCGCCGGGCGGTACCAGGCCGCGGGTCGGGTGCCGCCAGCGCAGCAGCGCCTCGGCACCGGTCAGGCGTTTGCCATCGCCACTGAACTGCGGCTGGTAGTACAGGATGAACTCGTTCTGCTCCATGGCATGGCGCAAGTCGCTTTCCAGCTCCAGGCGCTCCAGGGCGCTGGCGTTCATCTCGGCCTGGTAGAACTGGAAGTTGTTCTTGCCGCGTTCCTTGGCGTGGTACATGGCGGTGTCGGCGTTTTTCATCAGCTGGCTCAGCTCGCTGCCATCCTGCGGGCTGAGGGCGATGCCGATACTGGCGGTGACGAAGAACTCGCGGTTTTCCAGCACGAACGGCCGCACCAGGCTGGCAAGGATGTTCTCGGCCACATGGATGGCGCGGTTCAAGGCCATTTCCCGGGTCGCGCGCGGTTGCAGCAGCAAGGTGAATTCGTCGCCGCCCATGCGCGCCACGGTGTCGTCGTCGTCCACGCAGGCCAGCAGGCGCAAGGCCATGTCCTTGAGCATGCGGTCGCCGGCGGCATGGCCAAGCGAGTCGTTGATCGGCTTGAAGCGGTCGAGGTCGAGGAACATCAGCACCACCCAGGCCTTTTGCCGCTCGGCCTGTTGCAGGGCGTTGTACAGGCGGTCCTGGAACAGCGTGCGGTTGGGCAGGTGGGTGAGGGCGTCGTAGTAGGCCAGGCGGTGAATGCGTTGCTCGCTGGCCTTGCGCTCGCTGATGTCGGTAAAGAAGCACACGTAGCTGGCCAGATCGCCCTCATCGTCCAGCACTGCGGTGATGCCGACCCAGGCCGGGTAGTGGTCGCCGTCACGGCGCTTGAGCCACACCTCGCCCTCCCAGCTGCCGCGCTGGTGCAGTTGCTTGACCACGTAGCGCAGGTGGCTTTCCTGCTGTTCGTCGACCGTGAGCATGCTGGGCAACTGGTCGAGCACGTCGCTGACGGCGTAGCCGCTGACCCGGCTGAACGCTTCGTTGGCCTGGACGATATAGCCGGCCGGGTCGGTGATGAGAATCGCCGAGGTCGAGTGCTCGAATACCGTCGCGGCCATGCGCAGGTCTTTTTCTGCGCGGCGCTGCTGGCTGATGTCGCGGCCGACCCCCAGCACACCTTCGAAGCGCTGGTCGTCGTCCCACACCAGCACCAGGCGCAGTTCGATCGGGATCTTGCGGCCATCGGCGCGCAGGCAGTCGAACAGGAACAGCTGGGTCGGCAGCTGGCTGCGCAACTGGGCCAACTGCTCGGCGTCGCCCATGGCCTTGCTGACCCGCTCCATCAGGCTGTAGATGCCGGTGAGCTGGGCCGGGTTGGCGATGATCGACTGCCAGCCGTTGGTGAAGATCCACTCGGCCTGGTAGCCCAGCACGCTCTGCACCGACGGGCTGACGTAGTTGAGCTGGAGCAGGCTGTCGGTGGAGAAGATCACGTCGCTGATGCTTTCGGCCAGCATGCGGTAGCGCTGTTCGCTGTCACGCAGCGACTGGCTGGCCTCGATCTGTACGGTGACATCCTTGCCAACGCCGATGATGCGCGTTACCAGGCCTTCGGCGTTGCGGGTCAGTACCTGCTCACGGATGTCGTAGCAGCGCCAACTGCCGTCCCGGTGGCGGAAGCGCAACTGACAGTGCAATTGCTGGTCGTGGCCATTGTTCCGCTGTTGCTGGCGCAAGGCCTGGTAGTGCGCGGCGTCTTCGGGGTGCAGCAGCAGTTCCCAGAAGCGCTCGCCCATGTGTGCCAGCTCGGTACGGTCGTAGCCCAGGGTCTGGCCGAGGTGGCGGTTGCTGAAGATCATCCGCTGGCTGAGCACATCCTGCACGTACAGCTGGTCGGGCACGGTGCGCACCACGTCGGACCAGAAGCTTTCGCGCTCCAGCAGCGACAGTTCGACCTGCTTGCGGCTGGTGATGTCGCTGATGCTCAGGATCACCGCCTGGTAGTCACGCCGTTGTTGCGGCAGGCGCGCCATCAACCACAGGTGCAACTCGCCACCCAGCGGTGACGGCAGGCGTACTTCCAGCTCCAGCACCTGGCGCTGTTCGATCAGCGCGTCGATCAGTTGCATGCCGATGCTGTCGCGGCCATCGCCGGTGCCGTCGATCAACCGCTGCCAGGCGCCTTCATGGCAGTCGATGTTCAGTAACTGGCGGGCCACCTGGTTGACTTCGGTGATCTTCAGTTCCAGCAGCAGGGACCGGCGCAGGCCTGGGTCCAGGGCCAGGCTGTGCTTGAGTGCGGCGCGGTTGCGCAGGTGGTAGCGGTCCAGCTGGCCCGGTAGGCTCGACAAGTCGAGCACGCACAGGGCCACGCCGGTGCCTTCGAAAATTTCCTGGTAGCGCCGGCGGTCTTCCTGCAGCGCACGCTGGCGCCGGCGCATGTTGATCAGGGCCAGCACCGGCAGCAGGGCGCAAAACAACACCAGCAGGCATTTGCCGATCAGCGCCGGCAGCAGCTTCTGTTGCATCAGCTTGGCGTCGAACAGGCCGCGCAGTTGCCAGGTGCTGTTGTCGATGAAGGCCAGCATCACGCTTTGCAGCGGTTCATCGCTGGTAGCGGTGGGGGCATGGCGCTGCAGCACTTCGCCGGTGCGGCTGTTTTCCAGCAGCCACAATGGGTGGGTGCCGCTGTCCAGGTGCAGGGTGAGCTCGCGGTAGTAGTCTGGCGACAGGCGCAGCAGCCAGTAGCCGCGGTCCTGCTCGGTGGCCTGGCGCAGCAGCATGTACAGCGTGTGGTTGTCGGGCGAATTGGAGAAGAAGTACGCACGCCCCTGGTTCAGCGCCAGTAACTCGTCCAGCCACTGCCGGTCCGGGCTGCCGGCCAGGCTGTCGGCGCGCAGCTGCCCGGTGCTGTCCAGCCAGGCCAGGCTTTGCAGGTCGGGCAGGCGCTGGCGCAGGGTATCCACCAGGCTGGGCATGGCTGCGGGCGTCGGCGGGCTGATGTAGGGCTGTACCACATTCACCGCCTGCTGGGCCTTGAACGCCATGTTCAGGTTCAGGTGGTCGGCCATTTCCACGCTGGCATCCAGGCTCTGCGCGCGCAGGTCGGCTTGGGTGTGGTTGAACTGGGCGAACAGTTGCCACAGCAGCAGGCCCAGCAGGATCAGGGCCAGCAGCGCCAACGTGCCCTTGATCGACCCGCGCAGGGTAGAGGCGGGTGCTTCAGGCGCGGAACGCAGTGACGACGGGTGAGTAAGATTGATCAAGCGCTGATCCTGCGATTGGGCTGGCGATGGCAGGGACGAAACGTGCACGGCATGTACCGATGTCCGGCAGTCACACCGTGGTGGCGCACTATAAGGCCGGACACCCGAAACCGGCTAGCATGCCTACGATTATGGCAAAGTGCCAGCCATCTGGACCGATGGCGACTGCCCGCCGGTTCGGCAAGCCCCTGCAACCTGTGCGAGAATGCCGCCCGCTTTACATGACAACGCATCGGAGATGTTCGCTTTTGGTTACTCACTTTTCCTCCAATGGCCTCGATTCCGCCTGTGGGCGTAGCAGTCAGACCCTTGTCAGCACTGCCGTGACCGAGGACGTATCCTGCAAGTCTTGCCAGCGTTCGCTGAGCAAACCTGAAGCGGCCAGTTCGGCCAAGCCCAAGGCCCCGTCGCTGGCTGAACTGCGCAAGACCGCCAAGGCGGCAGCGCCGGCAGTGGCAGTGGCTGCGGCCCACAAGCCTGCAGCCAAGGTGGTCAGCACTGCCCCTGCGGCCGCCAAACCCGCGAATGTTGCCGAGCAGCAGCCTGCCCGCAGCAGTGGCTTCAGCGTGAAGTCTGCCTGGGCCGCGCGCCTGGCCGAGCAGGGTGACCGTTGCCGGTTGCCGCGTGGCAAGGCCCGGCAGCGTCACGTCTGAGCCATCTCGGCAGCTGTGCCGCCCCTTTCGCGGCTAAAGTCGCGAAAGGGCCGCCACAGGCAACACATTCCTCCCATAGATCACACCGGTCCCTGCCCACCATCGCCCCGCCTATGAAACGCCGTGCGATGGCGTAGAATGGTCGCCTTTGTTCACTTACACCCAAACACACATCTCCCTGGCCAGCGCGCCGGGGCGATCGTCGATGTCTTTACTTACCTGATTAGAGGGCTTGGTTTTGGCTCAATACGTCTACACCATGCATCGGCTGAGCAAGGTCGTGCCGCCGAAGCGGGAAATTCTCAAGAACATTTCCCTGTCATTCTTCCCAGGCGCCAAGATTGGCGTGCTCGGCCTGAACGGCGCCGGTAAGTCGACCCTGCTGCGGATCATGGCGGGCGTCGACAAGGAATTCGACGGCGAAGCCCGTCCGATGCCCGACATCAACGTGGGCTACCTGCCCCAGGAACCGCAACTGGACCCGACCAAGACGGTCCGCGAAGTGGTCGAAGAAGCGGTCAGCGTGATCAAGGACGCCCAGGCCCGCCTGGACGAGGTGTACGCTGCCTACGCCGAACCGGATGCCGACTTCGACAAGCTGGCCGCCGAACAGGCCAAGCTGGAAGCCATCCTGCAGGCCGCCGATGGCCACAACCTGGAGCGCCAGCTGGACGTCGCTGCCGACGCCCTGCGCCTGCCGGCCTGGGACGCCCGCATCGAGCACCTGTCCGGTGGTGAGAAGCGCCGTGTGGCCCTGTGCCGCCTGCTGCTGTCGGCCCCCGACATGCTGCTGCTCGACGAACCAACCAACCACCTGGACGCCGACTCGGTGGCCTGGCTGGAGCGCTTCCTGCACGACTTCCCGGGCACGGTGGTGGCGATTACCCACGACCGTTACTTCCTCGACAACGTCGCTGGCTGGATCCTGGAACTGGACCGTGGCGCCGGCATCCCGTACGAAGGCAACTACTCGGGCTGGCTGGAAGCCAAGTCCGAGCGCCTGGCGCAGGAGTCCAAGCAGCAAAGCGCCCATGAAAAGGCCATGAAAGAGGAACTGGAGTGGGTGCGCAAAGGCGCCAAGGCCCGCCAGTCCAAGTCCAAGGCCCGCCTGCAGCGCTTCGAAGAAATGCAGTCGCAGGAATTCCAGAAGCGTAGCGAAACCAATGAGATCTACATCCCGGCCGGCCCACGCCTGGGTGACAAGGTCATCGAGTTCAAGAACGTCACCAAAGGCTATGGCGACCGCGTACTGATCGACAACCTGTCGTTCGCCATGCCAAAAGGCGCGATCGTCGGCGTGATCGGTGGTAACGGTGCTGGTAAGTCCACCCTGTTCCGCATGCTGATGGGCAAGGAACAGCCGGATTCGGGCAGCATCGAAATCGGCGAAACCGTGCAACTGGCTTGCGTCGACCAAAGCCGCGAAGACCTGGACGGCAGCAAGACCGTGTTCCAGCAGGTGTCCGACGGTTCCGACATGATCAAGATCGGCAACTACGAGATCCCGTCGCGTACTTACGTTGGCCGTTTCAACTTCAAAGGCGGCGACCAGCAGAAGTTCGTCAAGGACCTGTCCGGTGGTGAGCGGGGTCGCCTGCACCTGGCGTTGACGCTGAAGGAGGGCGGTAACGTCCTGCTGCTCGACGAACCGTCCAACGACCTGGACGTGGAAACCCTGCGTTCGCTGGAAGAAGCCCTGCTGGACTTCCCGGGCGCCGCGATCGTGATTTCCCACGACCGTTGGTTCCTGGACCGTGTGGCGACCCACATCCTGGCGTACGAAGACGACTCGAACGTGGTGTTCTTCGAGGGTAACTACACCGAGTACGAAGCCGACCGCAAAAAGCGTCTGGGTGACGCTGCTGCCCAACCGCACCGGGTACGGCACAAGAAACTGGCCCAGTAAGCCAGTGTCTTGATGCACAGGAATGGGGCCCTTGGTGGCCCCATTTTTGTGCCTGACGTTTACGGGCCTGGCTGTTTGAAGGTCAGTATTGCGGCCTTTTTTGTATACACTTATATAAAACGCACCAAATAAATTCAAAAAAACGACATGTCGCCCTGTTCCGGTGCGATTGCTTCTTGGTACATTCCCGAAAAACCAATAAGTCCAAAATCTTCGGTGAGATGTCTACCATGATCGAATCTGTCGACAGTTTCCTCGCGCGCCTGCAACTGCGCGACCCAGGCCAGCCCGAGTTTCATCAGGCAGTGGAAGAAGTGCTGCGCACGCTGTGGCCCTTCCTTGAGGCCAACCCTCATTACCTGCAGTCCGGCATCCTGGAGCGTATGGTCGAGCCGGAGCGTGCGATGCTGTTCCGCGTGTCGTGGGTCGATGACCAGGGCAAAGTGCAGGTCAACCGCGGCTACCGTATCCAGATGAGCAGCGCCATCGGCCCGTACAAGGGCGGCTTGCGCTTCCACCCCTCGGTCAACCTCAGCGTGCTGAAATTCCTGGCCTTCGAGCAGGTCTTCAAGAACTCCCTGACTTCGCTGCCCATGGGCGGTGGCAAGGGCGGGTCGGACTTCGACCCCAAAGGCAAGAGCGACGCCGAAGTGATGCGCTTCTGCCAAGCGTTCATGAGCGAGCTGTACCGCCACATCGGCGCCGACTGCGACGTGCCGGCCGGTGACATCGGCGTGGGTGCCCGCGAAATCGGCTTCATGTTTGGCCAGTACAAGCGGCTTGCCAACCAGTTCACCTCGGTACTGACCGGCAAGGGGATGACCTACGGTGGCAGCCTGATTCGCCCCGAAGCCACCGGCTACGGTTGTGTGTATTTCGCCGAGGAAATGCTCAAGCGCCAGGACAAGCGCATCGACGGCCGTCGCGTGGCGGTGTCGGGCTCGGGCAACGTTGCCCAGTATGCCGCGCGCAAGGTCATGGACCTGGGCGGCAAAGTGATCTCCATGTCGGACTCCGAAGGCACGCTGTATGCCGAAGCCGGCCTCACCGATGCCCAGTGGGAAGCATTGATAACGCTGAAAAACGTCAAGCGGGGCCGTATCAGCGAGCTGGCCGAGCAGTTCGGCCTGGAGTTCCGCAAGGGCCAGACCCCTTGGAGCCTGGCATGCGACATCGCCTTGCCGTGCGCCACGCAGAATGAACTGGGCGCCGAAGACGCCCGTACCTTGCTGGCCAACGGCTGTATCTGCGTGGCCGAAGGCGCCAACATGCCGACCACCCTGGAAGCGGTGGATATCTTCCTGGAAGCCGGCATCCTCTATGCCCCGGGCAAAGCATCCAACGCCGGCGGTGTGGCCGTGTCTGGCCTGGAAATGTCGCAGAATGCCATGCGCCTGCTGTGGACTGCCGGCGAAGTGGACAGCAAGCTGCACAACATCATGCAATCGATCCACCATGCTTGCGTGCATTATGGTGAAGAGGCGGATGGCCGGGTCAATTACGTGAAAGGTGCGAACATCGCCGGCTTTGTCAAAGTGGCGGATGCGATGTTGGCTCAGGGCGTGGTTTGATCCGGGATCGCAGGGGGCCGCTTTGCGGCCC
>NZ_BLJG01000048.1 GCF_009932375.1 Pseudomonas juntendi | reverse complement strand
CGTAGGAGCGAGCGCAGCTCGCGATGCGCCGCGCGGGCGGCGCTCGCTCTAACAGGCGCTGCATATCTTCTGACAAACACCTGTCAGCCCTGATGCGATCCCTGTTGGAGCTGGCTTGCCTGCGATAGGTCAGTACTGGTAAACCCTTACTTCTGCCTGGGCAACACAGCCAGGAAGTTCTCCTTGGCTACCTTGTTCGCCACCCCCTCCGGCAACGCATCCAGAAACGGCTTGAACCCGTGCATCTGCTCGCCCAGGCTGCCAAACTGCCCCACCACATCCGACCCCAGCATGAACCGCTCCGGGTACTTCTCGACCAACGCCAGCCATTCCTTGCGCGGCACACCCTTGTCATCCAGCAGATACGGCTGCAGCACACTCCACGACAAATCGACATACAGGTTCGGGTAATCCTCCAGCAACCGCGTCAGCACTGGCAGTAAAAAGTCCATCTGCGTCTGATGCCGGTGTATCTCCATGCTGCTGCCAGCATGGGCCCAGATGAACCGGGTGTGCGGGTGATTGCGTAGCGGCTCTTCGATTTCTGCCAGGTACAGCGGGTTGCGCTCGCGCTTGGAGGTGATGTTGGAGTGCAGCAGCACTGGCAGGTCGCGCTCAGCGGCCAGGTGATAGATCCGGGTCATGGCTTCGTTGTTGGCGCGCGGCGTTTCGCCACTGGTCAACGCAGTCAGGTCGTCATGGCGGGTAAACACCTCCCCGATGCCCTGCCATAGCCCCGGGTACAGATCGAGCATACGCTCGATATGGCTTACGGCGTTCTTGTCCACCGGGTTGAACCCGCTCAGGAACGGGTGGAAGCGTTTACGCTGCTGCGGTGGCAACTGCTGGAGCGCGGCCGCCACATAGGTGTCGGTGGCACTGTACCAGTAAGCATCGGCATCATCACCGGCGTAGTAACGCGGGCGCTTGGGCTCGTCTTCGTGCCACTTCTTGGCCACCGGAATGCCGGAAATCATCGACTGGTCAACGCCTGCCGCATCCATCGCCTTGAGCAATGCCGGCATCCCTTCGCTTTCCTGGAAGAAATCCACATAGTGCAGGTGGGCGTCACTGTAGCGGTAGTCACGCGCCTGTACCGCTTGGCACAAGCAAGCGGACAGTAACGCGCAGGCCAGCGCTTTGGCATTCATGGGCAGCTCCCTTCTCCTGGTATCAGACAAGGTAGACCGGCCGGTGCAGAAGACGGTTCAGGCACAGCAGGCAAACCGTTATGCTTGGGCATTGCCCCCTTGCCTGGAGCCCTTCTCATGAGCAGCACGCTGATCATTCGCCCCCGTGCAGAGTCGGTCGAGGGCCAGCCGATTCTGCGCCCGCTGCCAGCGGCGCAGTGCCGCAGTGTCGGCCCGTTCGTATTCTTCGATCACATGCTGAAAACCGCCTACGCCCCCGGGCGCGGCATGGACATCCGCCAACACCCGCACATCGGCCTTTCAACCCTGACTTACCTGTTCGAAGGGGCAATTCAGCACAAGGACAGCCTGGGCTCGGACCAGTTGGTGCTGCCCGGCGACGTCAGCTGGATGACGGCCGGTCGCGGCGTGGCGCACGTCGAGCGCACCCCTGCTGACGCCTTGGCCAAAGGGTCAAGCCTGCACGGCTTGCAGGTTTGGCTGGCCTCGCCACGTGAGCATGAACAAGGCGCGCCCAGCTACAGCCATCATCCTGCGGCCAGCCTGCCGGTCAGCGACAGCCTGGGGGTGCGCATCTGCATGATTGCCGGCACCGGGTTCTGCCTGGCGTCACCGGTGCCGGTGCTGACCCCTACCCTCTATGCCCAGGTGCAGATGCAACCGGCGACTACCTTGCAGGTGCCGAACGAGCACGTGGAGCGGGCGCTGTACCTGTTGGAGGGCGAACTGCAGATGAACAGCGAGGATGTGGCGCCGTGCAGCCTGGTGGTGCTGCCGGAGGGCGAAGAGGTGACGCTGTGTGCGCAAGGTGAATGCCAGCTGGTACTGATTGGCGGCGCGCCGCTGGATGGGCCGCGGCGGATGAACTGGAACTTTGTCGCCAGTGACCCGGCGCTGATCGAGCAGGCCAGGGCCAGATGGGCTGCGGGGGATTGGCCGGTCGTGCCGGGGGAGAGCTCGAGGATCGAGTTGCCTCGCTGATTGGGGCGGCTTTGCGCTCCTTCGCGGGCTTGCCCGCTCCCACAGGGTGAGAGTTGTGGGAGCGGGCAAGCCCGCGAAGGGCTGCACAGCAGCCCCACTATGCGATCAGCGCTGGAACACTTCAGTCAGCAGGTTATGCATCGAACGAAACGCCCGCTCAGAGGTGCGTCGGTCATACTGCATCTTGCCCGGCACATTGGCACCAGGGTCGGTGAACGAATGCACGGCCCCGCCATAGCTGAGCAACTGCCAGTCGACCTTGGCCGCATTCATCTCGTCCTCGAATGCCGGCAGTTGCTCTTTCGGCACCAATGGGTCCGATGCACCGTGCAGCACCAGCACCGAGCCCTTGATGCGCTTGGCATCCTCGGGGTTCGGCGTGTCCAATGTGCCGTGGAACGACACTGCCGCACGCAAGTCGGCGCCGCTGCGCGCCAGCTCCAGCGCACAGCAACCCCCAAAGCAGAAGCCGAAGGTGGCAACTTTGCCAGGCTCCAGCAGCGCCTTGGACTGCCCCAGCAACTGGGCCAGGGCCTCCTGCATGCGCTTGCGAAGTTCGCCGCGGTCGTTCTTGAGCGGCATCATCGCTGCGCCCGCTTCGTCCGCATTGGACGGGCGCACCGACTGCCCATACAGGTCGGCGAGCAACACCACATAGCCCTTTTCGGCCACTTCCTTGGCGATGCGTTCGGCACCTTCGCCAATCCCCATCCAGTTCGGTGCCATGACCAAGCCCGGGCGCCCCAGCGCCCCGGGCTCGTAGACCAGGCGGCTTTCGTAGGTTCGGCCGGACAGGTGATACACCAGCGATTCGACGATTACTTTGCTCATCAGGCACTCCATTGGCACTCGTCATAAAAAAGCCCGCCGAAGCGGGCTTTCCTCTGCATCAACTCAAGCAGACAGCTCGACCAGCAGCTTGTTCAGGCGACGAACGTACGCTGCCGGGTCTTTCAGGCTGTCCCCGGCCGCCAGGGCCGCCTGATCGAAGAGGATATGCGACAGCTCGGCGAAACGGTCTTCGCTCTGCTCGTTGTCCAGCTTGTCGATCAGCGGGTGGCTTGGGTTGAACTCGAAGATCGGCTTGGACTCCGGCACTTTCTGCCCACTGGCCTCGAGGATCTGGCGCATCTGCAGGCCAAGGTCCTGCTCGCCAATGGCCAGGATCGCCGGCGAGTCGGTCAGGCGGTGCGACACACGGACTTCGGCCACGCTGTCACCCAATGCACCTTTCAGGCGCTCGACCAGGCCTTCCTTGTCCTTGGCGACTTCTTCCTGGGCTTTCTTGTCCTCTTCGGAGTCCAGCTTGCCCAGGTCCAGGTCGCCGCGTGCGACGTCGACGAAGGCCTTGCCGTCGAATTCGTTGAGGTAGCTCATCAGCCACTCGTCGATGCGGTCGGTCAGCAGCAACACTTCGATGCCTTTCTTGCGGAAGACTTCCAGGTGCGGGCTGTTCTTGACCTGCGCGTAGGACTCACCGGTGAGGTAGTAGATCTTGTCCTGGCCTTCCTTGGCGCGCGCCAGGTAGTCGGCCAGGGCAACGCTCTGCTCGCCGCTGTCGTCGTGGGTGGAGGCAAAACGCAGCAGGCTGGCGATCTTCTCTTTGTTGGCGAAGTCTTCGGCCGGGCCTTCCTTCAGCACCTGGCCGAAGTTTTTCCAGAAGCCCTTGTACTGCTCAGGCTCGTTCTTCGCCAACTTCTCCAGCATGTCCAGCACGCGCTTGGTCAGCGCGGTCTTCATCGAGTCGATGATCGGGTCTTTCTGCAGGATTTCACGCGACACGTTCAGCGACAGGTCGTTGGAGTCGACCACACCTTTGATGAAGCGCAGGTACAGCGGCAGAAACGACTCGGCCTGGTCCATGATGAACACGCGCTGTACATACAGCTTCAGACCGCGTGGCGCTTCGCGCTGGTACAGGTCGAACGGCGCGCGGGCCGGCACATACAGCAGCGAGTTGTATTCAAGCTTGCCTTCGACCTTGTTGTGGCTCCAGGCCAGCGGGTTCTCGAAGTCGTGGCCGATGTGCTTGTAGAACTCCTGGTATTCCTCGTCCTTCACGTCGCTGCGCGAACGAGTCCACAGGGCGCTGGCACGGTTGACGGTTTCCCACTCTTCGGCCGGCTGCTCTTCACCTTCGGCAGCCGCCTGCTCTTTCGGCAACTGGATAGGCAAGGCGATATGGTCGGAGTACTTCTTGACCACGTTGCGCAGGCGCCAGCCATCGGCGAACTCCTGCTCGTCCTTCTTCAGGTGCAGGACGATGCGGGTGCCGCGCTGGGGCTTGTCGACAGTGGCGACTTCGAACTCACCCTCGCCACGGGACGACCAATGCACGCCTTCGGCAGCCGGCTGGCCGGCGCGACGGCTGTACACGTCAACCTTGTCGGCAACGATGAACGCGGAATAGAAGCCCACGCCGAACTGGCCGATCAGGTGCGAGTCCTTCTTCTGGTCACCGGTGAGGTTCTTCATGAAGTCGGCAGTGCCGGACTTGGCGATGGTGCCCAGGTGGGTGATGACGTCTTCGCGGCTCATGCCGATACCGTTGTCCTCGAGGGTCACGGTACCCGCCTCCTTGTCGAAGCTCAGGCGAATCTTCAGGTCGGCGTCGCCTTCCAGCAACTCTGGCTTGGCCAGCGCCTCGAAGCGCAGCTTGTCGGCGGCGTCGGAGGCGTTGGAGATCAGTTCACGCAGGAAGATCTCCTTGTTCGAATACAAGGAATGGATCATGAGGTGCAGCAGTTGCTTTACCTCGGTCTGGAAGCCAAGCGTTTCTTTTTGAGTCTCCACACTCATGGTCTTCAAAACTCCGATCTGATTGCAATGGCGCCTGGCGGGCGGTACAGCCTGCTTTAACGGCGGATGTCATGCAGATGGGGGCTGCCCGGATGATTTCAAGGGCTTTTGCGGTTCGATCTTGAAATGCGCGCGGGCCGTGGCAATCGGCGACTGGCGGTCGCCCTGCCAGGCGGTAATGGCCACGTTGGTCACCCGTCGCCCCTGGCGCCACAATTGGCACTGGGCGTAGGTATCGCGCAACAGCCCGGCGCGCAGGTAGTCGATGGAGAAATCGATGATCTTCGGAATGCTGGCGCTGTCGCTGTAGATCAGCAGGTACAGCGCTGCCGACAGCTCCATGAAGCCGGCAATCACCCCGCCATGGATAGCGGGCAAGAGGGGGTTGCCGACAGTGTCCGGATTGGCCGGCAGGCGGAACAGCAGGTCATCCCCCTCGCGCTCGCATTCGATGCCGATCAACCCCGCGTAAGGAATCAATGCCAGCAAGGGGCGGTAGTCACCTTGCGCGTGTGCTGCGTTGAGTTGCTGGCGAATGGCAGGCGGAATCATGACCCGCCCTCCTTCAGGCTGCTGCCGAAGCGGATGCCGCCCTTGACCTGCGGGCCCAACCGCATGAACGTACCCACCACCTGGCAGATCGGCCGCTCGGGGTCGTCCTGGTAGGCGCTGCCACGGGTGAAGATCACGTCGCGGGTCACCCGGTAACACTGGGCATGCCCATGGATGTCCTTGCCCGGTACCGACGGGTGCATGTAGTCGATGCGCAGATCCAGGGTCGGGCATACCTCGAAGTGCGGCAGTACGCATAGCGTGGCCATGCCGCAGGTGGTGTCCATCAGCGTTGTCAGCGCTCCACCGTGTACGGCACCGGTTTGCGGGTTGCCGACAATGGCCGGCGACCAGGGCAGGACCAGCGTCATGCCAGTTTCATCAGCCTGTGCCACACGCATCTGCAACAACTGGCAGTGTTTCAATGCCGAAAGAAAACGCTCGGCCATGGACATCAAGGTCGCATCACTCATAGGCTGTTACCACGTCCCTTCCAAACGGCATAGGTGGGTTCAAAAGTCCATGTAGAACGGGGCGTTATATATCTGAAACCTTCGTTGAACTTATTCCAAGTGGCTGCACTCGAAGGAACAAGTCACTTATCACACCAAGGAGAAACACCCCCATGCGTAAACCATTTGCTTTTGCTCTGATGCTGGCTGCTGCCATGGGCCTGGCTGCTTGCGATAAAGCGAGCGAAGACAAAGCCCAAGATGCGCAGGAACATGCCGAGCAAGCCCAGGAAAAGATGGGCGAAGCTCAGGATAAAATGAACGACGCCGCCAAGGAAAACGCCGAAGCTGCCAAAGATCAGGCTGAAGCCGAGCAAAAGGCTGCCGAAGAAGCCGCCCCGGCTACTCCGGCGCCGGCAGAACCTGCCAAGCAGTAATCAGCCCGATAAAAAAACCCGACGTTGTCGGGTTTTTTTTGCGTTGAATTCACGGTTAATCGTTTCAGTTCACTGCTACACCACCCTCTTTCAATGGCTCGCTGCTGACACTATCCGTGGGGGTAAAGACCATCACCTCCAGCACATCGGAATGGAACTCCCGACGGTACAAGATCAATACAACACCCACACTCATGCCCATGAACAACCACGGGCTGATGAACCAGCTCAACATGGCCATGCCGAAGTAATAGGAACGTAAACCAAGGTTGAACTGGTTGGCCGCCAGCGACAACACCCGTGCTGCCCGCGAGGCGAACGCCTTGCGTTCCAGTTCGTTGACCTGCCGTTCGCCAATCATCGGTGCCGAGCCAACCAGTACGGCAGCAAAGTTGTATTGGCGCATGCACCAGCTGAAAGTGAAGAAGGCGTACACGAAGACCATGGCCAGGCACAACAACTTGATCTCCGACATGCCCTGCGAAGTCTGCTGCACCAGCGGCAGGTCGGCCAGCAGCGACAGCGCCCTGTCGGAGGCCCCCAGCACGGTGAGGATACCGGCCAGGATGATCAAGGTGCTGGAGGCGAAGAACGACGCGTTGCGCTCCAGGTTGCCGATCACGCTGGCATCGGCAATACGGTTATCGCGCAGCAACATGCGCCGCATCCAGTCTTCACGGTACAGGTGCAGCACGCTGGCCAGGCACGCGGTGTCGCGCCCTTTCCAGATCGCATACCGGGTATAGCCACCCCAGCACAGGGCGAACCAGGCGACGGCCAGCAGGTTGTTAAGGTTGCTTTGGATGAAATTCATGCAGGATTCCCGAAAAGGCCAGGTGCCTGAAGGATAGGGACCGGGTTTCGACGCTGGCAAGCGGCAAAAGGCACACATTCCTGCTGAAATTCGTACTGCCGGTGTGGGCCAGAAAAAAGCCCCGCATCGTTGCCGATACGGGGCTCTGCAGCTTGCACCTTGGGCGGGCACCCTTCGGCTTGTGGCCGGTGCCGCCCCCAAGGCTTGGCCCGGCGCGTCAGGCCAGCGCTTCGCGCGGCTTGCCCAGCATGCGGTCGCAGGCGACTGCGCCCATCAGGGTCACCACCGATGGCACCAGCCAGGCCATGCCGGCATCGCTCAACGGCAGGTGCGCCATGAAGTCCGGGAGCATATGGGCAAGGCTGCTGCCCTTGATCGCATCGACCATACCGAACACCAGCGACACCAGCATGACCGGCGCCAGGATACGGGTCGGCGAATGCCACAGGTCTTTCACGAAACTCAAGCCGACTACCACGATGCAGGGCGGGTAGATGGCGGTAAGTACCGGGATCGAGAACATGATCAACTTGGTCAGGCCAAGGTTGGAAATCAACAGCGAGAAGCCAGCCAGGATCACCACCAGGGCGCGGTACGACAGCGGCAGGATCTGGCTGAAGTACTCGGCGCATGCGCAGGTCAGGCCCACCGCAGTCACCAGGCAGGCCAGCGCGATCAACACCGCAAGGAAGCCGCTGCCCAACGAACCGAAGGTGTGCTGTACGTAGGCATGCAGAACGGCCGCGCCATTGGTGGCATCCGCCGCGATATCGTGGCTGGTGGCGCCCAGACGGAACAGGCTGATGTAGACCAGGGCCAGGCCGACACCGGCGATCAGGCCGGCGATGATGGCATAACGGGTAATCAGCTTCGGCGACTCGACACCGCGCGAGCGGATGGCGTTGACGATGACGATACCGAACACCAGGGCCCCCAGGGTATCCATGGTCAGGTAGCCATCGGAGAAGCCTTTGGAGAAGGCCGCTGCCGCATAAGCCGGCTGCGCGTCACCCATGCCCCCTGCCGGCAGGGCAAAGGCGGCAATGCCCAGTACGGCCAGGGCGATGATCTTCAACGGCGCCAGGAAGCGGCCCACGGTATCGAGCAACTTGCCGGGGTACATCGACACGGCCAGCACCACAGCGAAATACACCAGGCTGTAGATGAACAGCGCCAGCGGGCTTTCCCCGGTCAGCGGAGCAACACCCACTTCGAACGAAACGGTCGCCGTACGCGGGGTAGCGAACAGTGGGCCGACCGACAGGTAGCAGACAGCCGCCAGCAAGCCGCCGAAGAATTTGCCGATCGGGCTGCTCAGGGCATCCATGCCACCACCGACCTTGGCCAGGGCGACCACGGTGATGACCGGCAGGCCTACGGCCGTGACCAGGAAGCCCAGCGCCGCCATCCACACATGGGGGCCGGACTGCAGGCCGACGATAGGCGGGAAGATGATGTTGCCTGCACCCACAAAAAGCGCAAACGTCATAAAGCCAAGCGCCAGGATATCCTGGCCTTTGAGAACTTTCATTTTAAGGTAGTACCACACTGCTGAAATCGGGATTCGAGAGGGGATTTCCCTTTGGATGAGGGGAAATGCTGCCCGGCTTGATAGGCCAGACCCGTTTAGCGTGTCGTTCCCTTTTGGGGTACGGGCACAGAGTGAGCGCGTAATGTAACCGTTTTGTCAGTCAAACGCACTGGAACAGTGCTGCTTGTCCGATGTGCGTACATGTTTGTCGTCTGTGCGACCGAAGACAGAGGGAATTATCCTCGGTTTAAACGCCGTGTCTGTGTGAAAATTCCTATCAAACCCATCGAAAAATCTACAGTGCCTGTTCTGGCCTCTTCGCGGGCTTGCCCGCTCCCACAGGGCTCACCACAGGTTCTGAATGTGGTGATCCCTGTGGGAGCGGGCAAGCCCGCGAAGAGGCCAGAACAGGAATACAGAACCCCACAAACGACAAAGGCCACCCGAAGGTGGCCTCTGTGCGCGTGGGGGGTGTAGCGGTATTACTTCTTGGCTTCCCAACCGGTCAGCTCGGCCAGGGCCTTGCCGATGTCGGCCAGGGAACGCACGGTTTTCACACCCGCGTCCTGCAGCGCAGCAAACTTCTCGTCTGCAGTGCCTTTGCCGCCAGAAATGATGGCGCCAGCGTGGCCCATGCGCTTGCCCGCAGGTGCGGTAACACCAGCGATGTAGGAAACGACAGGCTTGGTCACGTGGGCCTTGATGTAGGCCGCTGCTTCTTCTTCAGCCGAACCGCCGATCTCGCCGATCATGACGATCGCTTCGGTCTTCGGGTCTTCCTGGAACAGCTTCAGGATATCGATGAAGTTGGAGCCCGGGATCGGGTCACCACCGATACCGACACAGGTCGACTGGCCGAAGCCGGCGTCGGTGGTCTGCTTCACAGCTTCGTAGGTCAGGGTGCCGGAGCGCGACACGATACCGACCTTGCCTGGCAGGTGGATGTGGCCAGGCATGATGCCGATCTTGCACTCGCCCGGGGTGATGACACCTGGGCAGTTAGGGCCGATCAGGGTCACGCCCAGCTCGTCGCACTTGACCTTGGCATCCAGCATGTCCAGGGTTGGAATGCCTTCGGTGATGCAGACGATCAGCTTGATGCCGCCGAAGGCTGCTTCCAGGATCGAGTCCTTGCAGAAAGGAGCCGGTACGTAGATGACCGAAGCATCAGCGCCGGTAGCTTCCACGGCTTCCTTGACGGTGTTGAACACCGGCAGGCCCAGGTGGGTGGTGCCACCCTTGCCTGGGGTTACGCCGCCGACCATCTTGGTGCCGTAGGCGATGGCCTGTTCGGAGTGGAAAGTACCCTGCGAGCCGGTGAAGCCCTGGCAGATGACTTTGGTGTCTTTATTGATCAGGACGCTCATTACTTGCCCTCCGCAGCTTTGACAACTTGTTGAGCAGCGTCGGTCAGGCTGGTTGCCGCAATGATGTTCAAACCGCTTTCTGCCAGTACTTTAGCGCCCAGTTCGGCGTTGTTGCCCTCAAGGCGAACGACGACCGGAACCTTGACGCCGACTTCTTTCACTGCACCGATGATGCCTTCGGCAATCATGTCGCAGCGAACGATGCCGCCGAAGATGTTGACCAGAACGGCCGCGACATTGCTGTCGGACAGAATGATCTTGAACGCTTCGGTAACGCGCTCTTTGGTAGCACCGCCGCCAACGTCGAGGAAGTTGGCCGGCTTGCCGCCGTGCAGGTTGACGATGTCCATGGTACCCATGGCCAGGCCGGCACCGTTGACCATGCAGCCGATGTTGCCTTCGAGGGCAACGTAGTTCAGTTCGAACTTGGCAGCGTGGGCTTCACGGGCGTCGTCCTGCGACGGGTCGTGGAAGGTTTTCAGCTTAGGCTGACGGTACATGGCGTTGGCGTCGATGTTGATCTTGGCATCGAGGCAGTGCAGGTCGCCATCGGCCTTGATCACCAGCGGGTTCACTTCCAGCAGCGCCAGGTCGTGATCCTTGAACAGCTTGGCCAGGCCTACGAAGATCTTGGCGAACTGTTGAACTTGCTTGCCTTCCAGGCCCAGCTGGAATGCCAGCTCGCGACCCTGGAACGGCTGTGCGCCGACCAGTGGGTCGATGGTGGCCTTGAGGATTTTCTCAGGCGTTTCATGAGCGACTTTCTCGATGTCCACGCCACCTTCGGTGGAGGCCATGAACACGATGCGGCGGCTCGAACGATCGACTACAGCGCCCAGGTACAGCTCTTTGGCGATGTCAGTGCAGGATTCGACCAGAATCTTGGAGACGGGTTGACCGTTGGCATCGGTCTGGTAGGTAACCAGATTCTTGCCCAACCACTGTGCAGCGAACGCCTTGGCGTCTTCCTTGCTGCGAACCAGCTTGACGCCGCCCGCTTTACCGCGACCACCCGCGTGAACCTGGGCTTTGACTACCCACTCGTTCCCGCCGATCTTGTCGCAGGCTTCTGCAGCTTGCTCAGGGGTATCGACTGCGAAACCCTTGGAAACTGGCAGGCCGTACTCAGCGAACAGCTGCTTACCCTGATACTCGTGAAGATTCATGCTTTTTACCGTCTTCGTTAGGTACTGCGCTTCGGCGCTGCGCCATTACTGGCGCCGCGCCACCTGTGACCGTTGACCCCGGGTTATCCCATGTGATCCGGTCCGGCGGACGTTCCGCGGTGAGTCATGCACGCAAGACTCACGACGGGCTGCCCGCCGTGGTTTCTTATGATTAACGCTTCTTACGGTTGGCCACGTGAATGGCGCCGCCATTCACAGCCAGCGCTGCTTCATGCAGCGCTTCGGACAGGGTTGGATGGCTGAAGACCATCATGCCCAGGTCCTCGGCACTGGTGCCGAATTCCATTGCGATTGCGCCCTGCTGCACCAGTTCGGCAGCCGATGGGCCAATCACGTGTACACCCAGCACGCGGTCGGTCTTGGCGTCGGCGATGACCTTGACGAAACCACCGGTGTCGTTGGCCGCCATCGCACGGCCGCTGGCCGCGAACGGGAAGGTGCCTACGTTAACCTCAACACCCTCGGCCTTCAAGGATTGTTCGGTCTTGCCGACCCACGCGATTTCCGGGTGGGTGTAGATCACCGAAGGGATCAGGTCGTAGTTCATCTGGGCCTTGTGGCCCTTGATGCGCTCAACCACCATGATGCCCTCTTCCGAGGCCTTGTGCGCCAGCATCAGGCCACGCACCACGTCACCGATGGCATAGACGCCCGGCACGCTGGTCGCGCAGTGGTCGTCGACGTAGATGTAGCCACGCTCGTCGATGGTCACGCCGCTGTCGGAAGCCAGCAGGTCGGTGGTCACCGGACGGCGGCCGACCGCAACGATCAGCTTGTCGAAGGTGATCTTCTGCTCGCCTTCGGCGTTGGTGTAGGTGACTTCGACTTCGTCGCCGTTGACTTTCGAGCCGGTCACGCGCGCGCCCAGCTTGATGTCCAGGCCTTGTTTGGTCAGGGTCTTCTGGGCTTCTTTCGACACGGCAGTGTCGGCAGCCATCAGGAAGGTGTCCAGGGCTTCCAGCACGGTGACTTCAGCGCCCAGGCGAGCCCATACCGAGCCCAGCTCCAGGCCGATGACGCCAGCACCGATCACACCCAGGCGCTTGGGTACGGCCTGGAATTCCAGGGCGCCGGTGGAGTCGACGATGACGTTCTGGTCGACAGGCGCTGGCGGAATGTCGATGGGGCGCGAGCCGGAGGCCAGGATCACGTTCTCGGCTTCGATCACTTCGGTGGTGCCGTCAGCCTTGGTGACTTCGACCTTCTTGCCCGCCAGCAGCTTGCCGTGGCCCTGGATCGAAGTAACACCGTTGGCCTTGAACAGGGTGGCCACGCCACCGGTCAGGTTCTTGACGATGCCAGCCTTGCGGCCAACCATCGCGGCAACGTCCATCTTCACTTCACCGGTGGAGATGCCATGCACGTTGAAGCTTTCTTTGGCTTCCTTGTACTTCCAGGAGCTGTCCAGCAGGGCCTTGGAAGGAATGCAACCGACGTTCAGGCAGGTGCCGCCCAGGGCCAGCTTGCCCTCGGCGTCGGTGTACTTCTCGATACAGGCAGTCTTCAGACCGAGTTGTGCGGCCTTGATGGCAGCGACATAACCGCCAGGACCTGCACCGATTACCACTACGTCGAATTTCTGGGTCATAAAAGATTCCTTTTGAGCTTCAAGCAGCAAGCTGCAAGCTGCGAGACAGACAGGCTTCGACTTGAAGCTTGCCGCTCGCAGCTTACAGCCGCGCGATTAGATGTCCAGCAGCAGGCGAGACGGATCTTCCAGCAGGTTCTTGATGGTGACCAGGAAGGTTACCGCTTCCTTGCCATCGATCAGGCGGTGATCGTAGGACAGCGCCAGGTACATCATCGGGCGAATCACCACTTGGCCATTAACGGCCATCGGGCGCTGGATGATGTTGTGCATGCCGAGGATCGCGGCCTGCGGCGGGTTGACGATCGGGGTCGACATCATCGAACCGAAAGTACCGCCGTTGGTGATGGTGAAGGTGCCACCGGTCATCTCTTCGATCGACAGCTTGCCGTCACGGGCCTTCTTGCCGAAGGTGGCGATGCCGTTTTCGATTTCGGCCAGGCTCATCGATTCGGCGTTACGCAGTACCGGTACCACCAGGCCACGGTCGCTGGACACCGCGACGCCGACGTCGGCATAGCCGTGGTAGACGATGTCGTTGCCGTCGATCGAGGCGTTGACCGCCGGGAAGCGCTTCAGCGCCTCGGTGGCAGCCTTGACGAAGAACGACATGAAGCCCAGGCGCACGCCGTTGTGGGTCTTCTCGAACAGGTCCTTGTACTTCGAACGCAGGGCCATGACTTCGGTCATGTCCACTTCGTTGAAGGTGGTCAGCATGGCCATGCTCGACTGGGCTTCTACCAGGCGCTCGGCGATCTTGGCACGCAGGCGGGTCATCGGGACGCGCTTCTCGGTGCGGTCGCCAGCAGCGGTGACCACCGGGGCAGCAGCAGCGGCAGCAGGCTTGGCAGCCGGCGCAGCGGCAGGTGCCGACTTCTTGTTGGCAACCGCTGCAACCACGTCTTCCTTGGTGACGCGACCACCTTTGCCGGTACCGGCAACGCTGGCCAGGTCGATGCCGTTTTCTTCGGCCAGCTTGCGCGCAGCCGGGGCGGCGACCGGGTCGTCTTCACCAGCATCGGCAGCTGCCGCAGCGGGTGCAGCGGCAGGTGCAGCGGCGGCGGCAGGTGCGGCAGCAGCGCCGCCTTCAACGATCGAACCCAGCACCTCGTCGGACAGGACGGTGTCGCCCTCGCCCTTGACGATGTCGCCCAGCACGCCGTCAGCGGTAGCCAGCACTTCCAGGACGACCTTGTCGGTCTCGATGTCGACGATCAGCTCGTCACGCTTGACGGCTTCGCCCGGCTTCTTGTGCCAGGTGGCAACGGTGCCATCGGCAACCGATTCCGGGAAGGTTGGGGCTTTGATCTCGATAGCCATTATCTGTATTTCCTTAAATTCGGTTTCAGGTGCGCGAAGGCGTTAGACAGTGAAGGCGTCTTGCAGCAGTTTTTCCTGCTGTTCGGCGTGCTTCGAAGCGTAACCACAAGCTGGCGCGGCGGAAGCGTCGCGGCCGGCGTATTCCAGGACCAGCGCCTTGTTGTGGCGGCCCAGGATACGGCGCATGTGGTGCTGGCTGCTGTACCAGGCACCCTGGTTCATCGGCTCTTCCTGACACCACACGGCATGCTTGAGGTTGGTGTACGGCGCCAGGATTTCGACCAGGTCGTCCTCCGGGAACGGATACAGCTGCTCGATACGCACGATGGCGATGTCTTCGCGGCCCTCGGCACGGCGTTTCTCCAGCAGGTCGTAGTAGACCTTGCCGCCGCACAGGACCAGGCGTTCGACCTTGGCCGGATCGAGGTTGTCGATTTCCGGGATCACGGTCTGGAACGAGCCTTCTGCCAGGTCTTCCAGGGTCGAAACGGCCAGCTTGTGACGCAGCAGCGACTTCGGTGTCAGCACGATCAGCGGCTTGCGCAGCGGGCGAATGACCTGACGACGCAGCAGGTGGTAGATCTGCGCCGGCGTGGTTGGCACGCAGACCTGGATGTTGTGCTCGGCACACAGCTGCAGGTAACGCTCCAGGCGCGCGGAGGAGTGCTCCGGGCCCTGCCCTTCATAGCCGTGCGGCAGCAGCATGGTCAGGCCGCACAGGCGACCCCACTTGTGCTCGCCGCTGGTGATGAACTGGTCGATGACCACTTGCGCACCGTTGGCGAAGTCGCCGAACTGGGCTTCCCAGATCACCAGCGCGTTCGGCGTGGTGGTCGAGTAGCCATATTCGAAGGCCAGCACGGCTTCTTCCGACAGGAAGGAGTCGTACAGCTCGAACATCGGCTGGCCCGGGAACAGGTTCTTCAGCGGTACATAGGTGCCGGCATCCTTCTGGTTGTGCAGCACTGCATGGCGGTGCGAGAAGGTGCCACGGCCGATGTCCTGGCCGGTCATGCGGATCGGGTGACCTTCGAACTGCAGGGTGGCGTAGGCCATGGTCTCTGCATAACCCCAGTTGATCGGCAGGCCACCGGCCTGCATCTTCTGGCGGTCTTCGTAGATCTTCGCCACCTGGCGCTGGACGACGAAGCCTTCCGGGATTTCCAGCAGCTTGGCCGACAGGTCCTGCAAGGTCTTGAGGTCGAAGCGGGTGTCGTGACGCGCAGTCCAGGCATGGCCCAGGTAGGGGCGCCAGTCGACGAACAGCTCGCGGTTCGGCTCCTTGACCAGGCTTTTCACCACGTGCAGGCCGTTGTCCAGCGCGTTGCGGTACTCGTCGATCTTCGCCTGGGCACGCTCGGCATCGATACGGCCAGCCTGGATCAGCGACTCGGCGTACAGCTCGCGGGTGGTACGCTGCTTGGTGATCTGCTGGTACATCAGCGGCTGGGTGCCGCTCGGCTCGTCGGCCTCGTTGTGGCCGCGACGGCGGTAGCAGACCAGGTCGATGACCACGTCACGCTTGAACTGCATGCGGTAGTCGATGGCCAGCTGGGTGACAAACAGCACTGCTTCCGGGTCATCGCCGTTCACATGCAGGATCGGCGCCTGGATCATCTTGGCCACGTCGGTGGCGTACTCGGTGGAGCGCGCGTCCAGCGGGTTGCTGATGGTGAAACCAACCTGGTTGTTGATCACGATGTGCACGGTGCCGCCGGTCTTGAAACCGCGGGTCTGCGACATCTGGAAGGTTTCCATGACCACACCCTGGCCGGCGAATGCAGCGTCGCCGTGGATCGAGATCGGCAGCACCTTGTCGCCAACGGTGTCGTTGCGGCGGTCCTGACGGGCGCGCACCGAACCCTCGACCACCGGCGAAACGATTTCCAGGTGGGACGGGTTGAACGCCATGGCCAGGTGCACTTCGCCACCGGAGGTCATCACGTTCGAGGAGAAGCCCTGGTGATATTTCACGTCACCGGAGCCCAGCTCGTTCATCTTCTTGCCTTCGAACTCGTCGAACAGCTCGCGCGGGCTCTTGCCGAAGGTGTTCACCAGCACGTTCAGACGGCCACGGTGGGCCATGCCGATGACCACTTCCTTGGTGCCGTAGGAGCCGGAACGCTGGATCATTTCGTCCAGCATCGGGATCAGGCTCTCGCCACCTTCCAGGCCGAAGCGCTTGGTGCCTGGGTACTTGGTGCCCAGGTATTTTTCCAGGCCTTCACCGGCGGTAACGCGCTCGAGCAGGTGGGCCTGCACGTCAGCGGAGTATTCCGGACGGCCGCGCACGCTTTCCAGGCGCTGCTGGAACCAGCTGCGCTGCTCGGAATCGACGATGTGGGTGAACTCGGCGCCAATGGTGCGACAATATGTCTTCTGGAGTGCATCCAGGATGTCGCGTAGGCTCGCCTCCTCTTTGCCGATGAACAGGTCGCCGGCACGGAAGGTCGTATCAAGATCGGCATTGGTCAAGCCGTAGTGATTGATCGACAGGTCTACGGGCGCAGGGCGCTGCCACAACCCCAACGGGTCGAGCTTGGCAGCCTGATGGCCGCGCATACGATAGGCCTGGATCAGTCGCAGAACTTCAACCTGCTTCTTCTCGTGTTCACTGCTCACGCTCCCGGCAGATACCGGTTGGGCGCGGCGCTGGTTCTTTGCCAGCAGTACGAAATGGTCGCGGATTGTCGAGTGCGATACATCAGTAGCGGTGCTGCCGTCGGCTGGCAACTTCTGGAAGTAAGTGCGCCACTCTTCTGGCACAGCGTTAGGGTCGTGCAGGTAGAGCTCGTAGAGCTCTTCCACATATGCAGCGTTACCACCTGAAAGGTGGGCGCTATCCCACATGCGCTGCATCACGCTTTCTTGCATGCTTGGTCACCCTCGATTAGGGGACTGATCGGCGAGAGCCGAAGCAAACCTGGAAAAGTCCGAAAACAGCGACTGAACCACGCCACCTGGATCCTGCTGATTTTCCGGGTACCAGCCCGGAAAGCCCCTGCTGGTCTCATATCTTCATAGGTAATGAGCGCGGGCTTTTTGGGCCCTTGCTCGGGTTTTACCTCAGTGCGGGCTCACCGCCCGCACCTCGGCTTACTGCAGGTACAACACTGTGTATCAGGTGCCGCTTTGCAGCAGCATGTTACGTACGTGGCCGATTGCCTTGGTCGGGTTGAGACCTTTCGGGCAAACGTTCACGCAGTTCATGATCCCGCGGCAGCGGAATACGCTGAACGGGTCATCCAGGGACGCCAGGCGCTCCTGAGTCTTGGTGTCGCGGCTGTCGGCCAGGAAACGGTAGGCCTGCAGCAGCGCGGCCGGGCCCAGGAACTTGTCCGGGTTCCACCAGAACGACGGGCAGGAAGTCGAGCAGCAAGCGCACAGGATGCACTCGTACAGGCCGTCCAGCTTTTCGCGGTCTTCCGGCGACTGCAGGCGCTCGATGGCCGGGGCCGGCGTGTCGTTCTGCAGGAACGGCTTCACCTTCTCGTACTGCTTGTAGAAGATGCTCATGTCGACCACCAGGTCACGAATGACCGGCAGGCCTGGCAGAGGGCGCAGAACCAGCTTGTTGCCCTTGACCACCGCCGACAGCGGGGTGATGCAGGCCAGGCCGTTCTTGCCGTTCATGTTCATGCCGTCGGAACCGCACACGCCTTCACGGCAGGAACGACGGTACGAGAAACCTTCGTCCTTTTCCTTGATCAGGGCCAGTACGTCCAGCACCATCAAGTCCTTGCCGCCGGTATCGACGTCGAACGACTCCATTTTTGGCGCCGAATCGGTATCCGGGTTGTAACGATAAACTTCGACTTTCAACATAGCAGCCACCCTTAGTAAGTCCGGACTTTTGGTTCGAAGGCTGGAACAGTCTTCGGCGCAAAGTTGACGCCACGCTTGGCAACGCGCTTCTCACCCGGGTAGTACAGGGTGTGGCACAGCCAGTTTTCGTCGTCACGGTCTTCGAAGTCTTCACGGGCGTGAGCGCCACGGGACTCTTTACGGGCTTCGGCCGCGATGGCGGTAGCTTCGGCGACTTCCAGCAGGTTCTGCAGCTCCAGCGCTTCGATACGCGCGGTGTTGAAGGCCTGGGACTTGTCGTTGATCTTGACGTTGGCGATGCGCTCACGCAGGCCGGCCAGTTGCTCGATACCCTTCTGCATGTATTCGCCGGTACGGAACACACCGAAGTAGTTCTGCATGCAGCTCTGCAGCTCGCGCTTCAGGCTGGCTACGTCTTCACCGGAAGTACGCTCGTTGAGCTTGTTCAGGCGGTTCAGGGCAACATCGATATCGGTGTCGCTGGCGTCGAGGTGCTCGATACCGTCGCTCAGTGCCTTCTCCAGGTGCAGGCCGGCAGCACGGCCGAATACCACCAGGTCGAGCAGCGAGTTGCCGCCCAGGCGGTTGGCACCGTGTACCGATACGCACGCAACTTCACCTACGGCGAACAGGCCAGGGATGATGTGATCCTTGCCTTCTTCGTCCATGGTGATGGCCTGGCCATGAATGTTGGTGGCAACACCACCCATCATGTAGTGGCAGGTCGGAACCACCGGCACCGGCGCGACAACCGGGTCGACGTGGGCGAAGGTCTTGGACAGTTCGCAGATACCTGGCAGGCGGCTGTGCAGCACTTCTTCGCCCAGGTGGTCCAGTTTCAGCAGCACGTGGTCCTTGTTCGGGCCCACGCCGTTGCCGGCGATGATTTCCTTGACCATGGAACGGGCGACCACGTCGCGGCCGGCCAGGTCTTTGGCGTTCGGCGCGTAACGCTCCATGAAGCGCTCGCCGTGGGCGTTGATCAGGTAGCCACCCTCACCACGGCAACCTTCGGTGACCAGTACACCGGCGCCGGCGATGCCGGTCGGGTGGAACTGCCACATTTCGATGTCCTGCACCGGAACGCCTGCACGCAGGGCCATGCCGATACCGTCACCGGTGTTGATCAGGGCGTTGGTGGTGGAGGCGTAGATACGACCGGCACCGCCAGTGGCCAACACGGTAGCCTTGGACTTGATGTACATGGTTTCGCCGGTTTCGATGCAGATCGCGATCACACCAACGAAAGCGCCTTCCTTGTTTTTCACCAGGTCAACGGCGTAGTACTCGTTGAGGAAGGTGGTGCCGGCCTTCAGGTTACCCTGGTACAGGGTGTGCAGCAGCGCATGACCGGTACGGTCGGACGCCGCGCAGGTACGGGCGGCCTGGCCACCTTTACCAAAGTCCTTGGACTGGCCACCGAACGGGCGCTGGTAGATACGGCCGGTTTCGGTACGCGAGAACGGCAGGCCCATGTGGTCCAGCTCGAATACGGCAGCCGGGCCTTCCTGACACATGTATTCGATAGCGTCCTGGTCACCGATGTAGTCGGAACCCTTGACGGTATCGTACATGTGCCAGCGCCAGTCGTCGTTCGGGTCGGCCGAAGCGATGGCGCAGGTGATGCCACCCTGGGCGGATACAGTGTGCGAACGGGTCGGGAAGACCTTGGTGACTACGGCAGTCTTGTGGCCGCCTTGAGCCAGTTGCAGCGCAGCGCGCATGCCGGCGCCGCCGCCACCGATGATGATGGCGTCGAAAGAAATGGTTGGAATGCTAGCCATGAATCAGATACCCCAGAGAATCTGCACACCCCAGACGAAGTAAGCGAACATCGCAACGCCGCATACCGCCTGGAACAGGAAACGAATCGCAGTTGCCGACTTGCCGAACGACATAGGCGTCAGGTAGTCGGTAGCAATGGTCCACATGCCGACCCAGGCGTGAGCGCCGAGGGCAACGAGGGCCAGCAAGCTGAAGATTCGCATCGCGTTGTTGGAGAACAGACCATGCCACTGGGTGTAGTCGATGCCTGGGTGGGCGACCACGTAGCCGATCAGGAAGATGAAATAAGCCGCGAGAACGACCGCAGATACGCGCTGCGCCATCCAGTCATAGAGGCCCGAACGCGACAGGTTCGTGACATTGGTTACCATACCCAAACTCCCACCAGAACGATCAGCACCACGGAGATGACGATCACGATTTTCGAGCCCAGCTTGCCGCCTTCCAGCGTCTCGCCGATGCCCATGTCCATGATCAGGTGACGAACACCTGCCACGAGGTGATAAAGCAGGGCAGACAACAGCCCCCAGGTCACGAACTTGGCCAGCGGGCTGGTCAGACACGCCTTCACCTCGCCGAAGCCTTCCTCGGAACCCAGCGATTTGCCCAGTGCATAAAGCATGATGGCAAGGCCGATGAACAGGATGACGCCGGAGATACGGTGCAGGATGGACGTGTACGCAGTGACAGGGAGCTTGATGGTCCTTAGGTCTAGGTTTACAGGTCGTTGGCTTTTCACGGCTTTTTTCACACTGAAGAGCCCCTAGCGAATCAGGGCAAAGTTGTTGGTAAGTGTACTGGTCAGGTACCCACCACCCAGGGAACGGCGACCCCCAGCAGTTCGGGCTTGCAAGCCCCTGGCGGTCGGGTGCCGAGTATAGACAGTTAGGCTGCTTATGACAACGTGACGGGGTAGCCCAAATAGCGCATTGCCTTTAATGAACAAAAGGCGTAAATGGGCGAGAATTTCGGGAAAAATCAGGCTTGAATGCCTGATTCAACAAGCCTTTAGGCAAATTGACATCTGAATTTATCCCTCTATAGTGGTGCGGGCCCTGCGTGGGGGGTCTGTCTGATGATTTCAAGCATTAATAGGAGGCCACATGGCTGACAAAAAAGCGCAGTTGGTCATCGAGGGCGCTGCCCCCGTCGAGCTGCCCATTTTAACCGGCACCGTTGGTCCTGATGTAATCGACGTCCGCGGGTTAGGGGCCACTGGTCACTTCACCTTCGACCCTGGTTTCATGGCGACCGCCTCGTGCGAGTCGAAGATCACCTACATTGACGGCGACAAAGGGATCCTGCTGCACCGCGGCTACCCGATCGAACAGCTCGCCGAGCAATCCGACTACCTCGAAACCTGCTACCTGCTGCTCAACGGCGAACTGCCGAATGCCGAGCAGAAGGCGCAGTTCGTCAGCACCGTGAAAAACCACACCATGGTTCACGAGCAGCTGAAGTCGTTCTTCAACGGTTTCCGCCGCGATGCCCACCCGATGGCGGTCATGTGCGGTGTGGTCGGCGCCCTGTCGGCGTTCTACCACGACTCCCTGGATATCAATAACCCGCAACACCGCGAAATCTCCGCGGTGCGCCTGGTCGCCAAGATGCCGACCCTGGCGGCGATGGTTTACAAGTACTCCATGGGCCAGCCGATGATGTACCCGCGCAACGACCTGTCGTACGCGGAAAACTTCCTGCACATGATGTTCAACACCCCGTGCGAGATCAAACCGATCAGCCCGGTACTGGCCAAGGCAATGGACCGGATCTTCATCCTCCATGCCGACCATGAGCAGAACGCCTCCACCTCCACCGTGCGCCTGGCCGGCTCGTCGGGTGCCAACCCGTTCGCCTGTATCGCCGCGGGCATCGCTGCCCTGTGGGGCCCGGCGCACGGCGGTGCGAACGAAGCCGTACTGACCATGCTCGATGAAATCGGCGATGTCTCGAACATCGACACCTTCATCGCCAAGGCCAAGGACAAGAACGACCCGTTCAAGCTGATGGGCTTCGGTCACCGCGTCTACAAGAACCGTGACCCGCGCGCCACCGTGATGAAACAGACCTGCGATGAAGTACTGCGCGAGCTGGGCATCAAGAACGACCCGCAGCTGGAACTGGCCATGCGCCTGGAAGAGATCGCACTGACCGATCCGTACTTCATCGAGCGCTCGCTGTACCCGAACGTCGACTTCTACTCGGGGATCATCCTCAAGGCGATCGGCATTCCAACCAGCATGTTCACCGTGATCTTCGCCCTGGCACGTACCGTGGGCTGGATCTCGCACTGGAAAGAAATGCTCTCCAGCCCGTACAAGATCGGCCGTCCGCGCCAGCTGTACACCGGCGAGCAGAAGCGCGACATCGTTGCCCTTGGCGACCGCAAGTAAGGCTTGATCGGGTAACGCTTAAGCCCCCCGGCCAGCCCTTGGGCCGCGCGCACGCCTGGTGTCGCGCGACCCAAGGGCTGGCTCATGCCCTCCCCCGGCGATACGCATCAGCCACCCAGGCCAACTAGCGTGCGACTTGCGCAGCACTGCCCACGATTGCCGCCGGCCCCGGTGACCAGCCACCCCCGAGCGCCTTGAACAGGTTCACCTGGTTGATCTCGCGCGCCAGCTCCAGCTCCAGCCAACGCTGCTGCGCACCGAACAGCGAGCGCTGGGCGTCCATGGTCGAGAAGTAGCTGTCCAGACCTGCCTCGAAACGCAGCCGCGACTGCCGGTAGGCTTGCTCATAGTCCTCGACCAGCTGCCGCTGGGCCGCAACCTGCGGCAGCATCTCCTGCCGCGCATTCAACGCATTGGCCGCTTCACGGAAGGCGTTGAGCACGGTCTGCTCGTAAGCAGCCACACGCTGGTCGTATTGGGCCCAAGTGGCATCCACCCCTGCCCTGCGCTGGCCGGCATCGAGCAATGTCAGCGAACCGAGCGCCGCCAGGTTCCAGAACTGAGCCGGGCTTGTCAGCAGCCGCGAAAAGTCCCCACTCAGGCTACCCAGCGCGCCTGTCAACGAAAAGCTGGGGAAATAGGCGGCCCGCGCACTGCCGATTTCTGCATTGGCAGCGCGCAGCTGAGCCTGCGCCGCCCGGATATCGGGCCGCCGCTCAAGCAGGCTTGAAGGCACCCCGGCGGGTACATCGGCTGTCGCCATCTGCGCCCCAAGCTGGCCCTCCGGCAACAGCCCGGCCGGTACCGTTTGCCCTAACAGCACCCGCAACGCATTGAGGTTCTGCGCCACTTGCATCCGGTAGGTACTGACTTGCACGGCAGCAGTGTTGGTGATGGCATCGGCTTGGTGGACATCGATGCGTGCGGTCGAACCCAGGTTGAAACTGGAACGCAGCAATTGCCCGTAATGCTGCTGGGATTCGAATGTGCGCTCTGCCAGCCCAAGCAAGCTCTGATTGGCCTTGAGCGTCAGCCAGGTCCCGGCTACTTCGCCGATCAAGGCCATGCGTGCAGCCTGGTAGTCGGCCAGCGTGGCATGAAAGCGCGCCTCGGCCGCATGGGCCTGGCTTCGCGCCCGGCCGAAGAAGTCCAGCTCATAGGCCGTGAACCCCACGGTGGCCTGGAAGGTGTTGGCCACACTGCCGGCACTGGAGCCGCCCCCGGGGGTTTGCTCCAGCGCCGGCAACTTTGCGCGCCCGGCATAGGTGTCGACGCCCAGGCTGGGGTACAGCGCTGCCGCGGCGCCCTGATAGCCTGCCCTGGCCTGCGCCACGCTGGCTGCGGCTTGCTGCAAGTCACGGTTGTCGACAAGGGCCAACTCGATCAACCGGCGCAAGCGGCTGTCACTGACGAACGCTCGCCAATCCGGGTCGAAAGCGTTTCGCGGATCACAGCAGCCCGCCTCGACGCTATCCGGCCAGCCGGTGTCCATGGGGGACGCCGGTGTCTCGTAGGCAGGCTCGAGCGAACAGCCGGCCAAAGACAGTTGAGCGGCCAACATCACACACTGCAGGGGTCTAGTCATGGGCCCTTCCCTCACCAAACGCTGTTCATCAAGGCACGCAGTTGAGCCAGCACGCCGAGAGGGCCGCTGGAAGCCTGCAGGGCGGCCGGCTGGGCGCTGCGGCGCTTCACAGCCACCCGCGCGCTGGCGATGGGCGCCTGCCGCGGCCGGCGCACCAGCCGCAGGCGCCAGTCGCCTTCGCCCAGCAGCGCCCGGCGCAGCAAGGTGAAGAACGCAGTGGCGGGTTGCGCCGTGCTGGCCACATTGGGATTGGCCTGGCTGAACAGCCTGGTGATCAGCGCGCGCCGCTGCGCCTCATGCACCGCCACGAAGCGCAGCCCCAGCCGTTGGCTGCCATCCCGGCGTACCACCTCTGCCCCCAGCCAGCCCACCTTGTCCACCCATACCTGGCCACGCCTGCCGCACGGCACCTCGCCGGCCATGGCGCCTTCGAACGCCGCCCCGCTGATCGAGATATCGACCAGTTGCCCACCCAGCGTACCGGTGCCCAGGCGCAGCTGGGTGGGCCGAGCAAACGGAAAGCGCTCCTCACCGTGTAGCCGTGGCCGATCAACGCAGGCCACCAGTGTCGCCAGGTTGTACAGCAGCACCAGCACCGTCCAGCTCAGGTTGAACACCATATTGCCGTCCAGTCGGCTGGCAGTGCTGATCGCCGTGATTGCGCCGACCTGCGCCAACACACTCAAGGCCAGGAAAAACCCGAACAGCTTCCAGTGCACCTGGGTCTGGGAACGGTCCAGGCCTTTGGCCGTCACCTTGAAAGGCCGCCCGAACGGGCGAATCGCAGCACTGATCAGGGTCGCGGTCACCGCCAATGCGCAAACGATCTGCGTCACCTCGGTGAAGATCGGCAGTGAACGCCGCCCGGTCACCCAGGTGCTGTAACCCCAATAGGCGATCAGCGCCGGCATGCCGAAGGCCAGAAACGCTGCCGGCGTTGCATAGAAACCGGCAATGCCGAAATACCAATACAGCACCGGCGACACCAGCATCATCAGGATGAAGGGCTTGGAGCACCAATGCAGCAGGCCGTGCAGGTAATGCAGGCGATCGTTCAGGCCATAGCCACGACCGAACAGCGGCCCCTGGCGCAGCAAGGCCACCTGGATCGTCCCCAGGCACCAGCGGCCGCGCTGGTTGATGTACTCGGTCAGGCCCTCGGCAGACAGCCCGATGGACAAACGCTCGTTCAGCCAGCGGGTGATGTAGCCCATCTGCATCAGGCGGTAGGACGTGTAGATGTCCTCACAGACCGACCCCGTGGGAAAACCACCCATGCGCTCGACCAGATCACGCCGCACCACGAACGACGTGCCCACGCAGAACGCTGCATTCCAGGCATCCTTGGCAGGCTGGAACACATCGAAGAATACCCGTTGCTCATCCACCCAGCTGTTTGCCGACCCCAGGTTATGCTGGATAGGGTCCGGGTTGTAGTAGAACTGCGGGGTCTGCACCAACCCGACCTCAGGGTCCTGGAACAGCCCCAAGGTCCGCAGCAGAATCGGCCGCTGCGGGGCGAAGTCTGCATCCAGCACCAGTATGTACGGCGCGTTGGTACTGGCTGCCGACTGGCGCAGGCCGTTGTTCAGGTTGCCCGCCTTGGCGTGCAGGTTGTCATCGCGCCGCGTGTAACGCACCCCCATGCTCGCGCAGTAGTCACGCAGCCAGTCCCGCCGCGTGTCATCCAGCACCCACAGGGTGAAGTTGGGGTAGTCCATGGCCTGCGCGGCAATGATGGTCTTCTCCAGAACCTCGAGCCCTTCGTTGTAGGTGCAGATGAACACATCGACCGCCGGCGCCTCGGCCCCCATCGCGCGCAAGCGCTGCTCGCCAGCGTCCGCGGCGTGGCGGTGATCGCTGCGCCGGCACATCACCACGATCGAAAACAAGGTGTAGGCAATGCCCAACAACTCGAAGAACAGGAAGCCATAAGCCCATACCGTGGCGAACCCCGCGCGGCTGTCAGGCAAGGTGTCGGCGAAGCGCCAGGCCACGTACCTGACCAGCAGTGCCGCGGTCAGCGCGCCGAACAGCAGGCGCGCCAGCCATTGCTCGCGGTGGGCCATGCAACTCAGCAGGACCACGATGGCCAGCGTCCACAGGTTGATTTGCAGCAGTTGTGTCGAGTCCAGTGCTTGCATGTCAGTGGGCCTTGTAATCGCCAGTGAAAGGGTTGACGCCGGTGGCAGCGATCGCCGCCCATGCCGTGGCGCCCAAATGGGGCAGGTGGAAGTACAGGAAATCGTCATGGGTCGAGTCCGGCCCCACGCTCAGCCCCGTGCTGACCTGTGCCTCCGGGGTGGCGTACAGCCAGCCATCGCCAGCCTGTTGCGCCAGCAACAACGGCCACAATGGCTGCGCCAGGGGCGCCTGGCCGCGAAGGCTGGCAACGGCCGCCACCTGCGCCGTGCCTTCGGTCCAGATACCGTCAGGGTCTTGCTTGAAGCCATAGCCCTGAGCGAAACCATGGGCCCGCTCCACGAACGTCAGTGCCTGCAGCCACTGCTGCGGTGCGTCGGCAATGGCAATCAGCGGCCAGATCTGCGCATCCAGGCCCGACTGCTGCGTCTGCGGTGTTCGGCCATCGGGCAAGGTACCGATCAGGAACCGACCTTGGCCGGCATCCCAGTGGGCCTCGACGAAGCCGCGGGCGATGCGCGCCTGCCGGCCAGCTTCGCTATCGTTGTCCAGCCGCGCCAACGAGGCCCAGGCTGCCGCCAGATCGACGTTATGCTCAGTGGACTTCCAGGTTTGCACCTGCGGGGCAGCGGCGAACCCGTAAATGCCCCCGTTGAAGCCTGCCGGTGGCCCCTTGTCGAAGGTGGTGCGCCGGGCCCAGTCGAGCACCTTTCTGCTCGCCTGCAAATAACGCGCTTCACCGCTGTGCCGATAAGCCTCCAGCAACGCCAGCGCTGCCCACGCCTGATTACCGGTCGCACTGCCCACCTGGTACGCATCCTGGCTCCATGCAGCACGCTCATCGCTCCAGTAGCCCGGCAGCCGCACAGGTGCGGCCTGCAGCGGGCCAGCGGCGTAAGCATTGCGCACCCGGCCATCACGGTACTCAGGGTCGTGATCGATGGCATAGGCCAAAGCGTCGGCAATTTGTCGGGCAGCTGGCGCATTGCCGCAGGCAAACAAGGCGATGCTGGCCAACGCGTTGTCGTAGGTGAATGCCACGCCTTGCAGCACGCCTGGCACGGCAGGCTGCCCCGGCTGCTGCGGATAGCTGGCCAGCAGCAACGGCCCTTGGCCTTGAGCCGCCACCGCCTGCCCGATGCCTGCGCAGGTCATGTGCTGCAGGCGGGCCCGAGGCTCCAGGGCCATGGCCTGGCTGCCCAGCACCAGCCCGAGCACCCCCGCAAAAAGCACCCAGCCGTTCATCGCGATACCGTCGCGGTCACCCAGTTGCCAGGGTTGCAGGTCAACAGGCGCTCATCGGCCGGCAAGTTGTTGTCGAACGTACCGACCACATAGACCGAGTTCTGCTCGGCATAAGGAAACGGCACACTGTAATTGCTGCTTTGTACATCGGTCGGGCTTGACAGCAACTGCACGACTTTGGCTTTCAGCGGTTGCGCGACACCGCGGATTGATACTTGCAGTTCGCTATCCCGGTCGATCCGGCTGGCCATTCGCTCCGGGAATACCGCGATAACATAACTTTGACTGCAATTGGTAGCGCGCAATAGCGTTGCACCCGCCCGTACTTGCGTGCCTTGTGGGGCGATCAACTCTTGCACGGTGCCGGATGCATACGCCACCACATTATATGCCGCCATCATCTGCACCCGGTTTTGCTCACTTTCTATCAACTGGTCGAGGTGGGAAAGTTCTTCTTCGAGGGTTACCCGGTTGCGCTCCAGATTATCCAGGCTAAGTTTCAGCGTGGTCATCTGCGACTTGAGGTCGAACATGCGCAATTGCTCGGGGTCCAGGTACACCTGGTCCTTGGCCGCGTTAAGATCACCATCGTTGATGTGCACCCGCGAGCGAATGGTCTCGGCATCGGCCTGCAACGAGGCCAGTTGCGCCCGGGAACTGGCCACGACGGCCTCGCTCACCGCGCCCTGGCGAAACAGCTCAAGGTTACGTGCCAGTGTTTCCCGGGCATCGGCCAGGCGTGCGCCAGCCGCCCCGCTCTCAGCCTTCAGGGCCTTCTGCGCGTAGCGCTTGCGCACCTCATAGGCATCCTGGTACTGCTGGCTGGTGATCTCCAGTGCGTTGTAGTACTTGCGGTCGTGTTCGGCCTGGCTGGCCATGGCCGCCAATTGCTGCTGCAAGGTGAGCCGGCGTGTCTGCAAGCCCAGCAGCGTTTCCTGTTCCGCCCGGGGGTTCTCGATGGTTGCGATATCCTGGCCCGTGGTGAACGTGGTGCCTGGCTGAATATTCAAGGTACGCACCACGCCATCGATGGGCGTGGTCAGCAGAATGACCGGTGCGTTGAGAATGGCCCGGGTTGCCGATGACGACAATAACGGCATGAACAATGTCGAAAACAGCAACCAGCCCATGAAAGCCAATACACCGTACCCGGCGATCCGGGGCAATAACGAAAGTCGATTAGCATGCACGATGATATCTCCCACACACGCGGCGGATGAAAATCAATAGGCAAGTGCTCGCCCTTGCACAGACCGAGGACAAAACGGCCCGCAAGCGCAGAGGTACAAGTGGGTAAGGCGTAGGTCTTGAAGTTATAAAGCAGAAGAAAAACGCAGCACGTTTTTTATAGTTGGCGTGAGCACGAGAGGGGGCAGGAAATGGCTCACTGAGTTTGAATCTAAGCCCAAAAATTTATGCTGTCAAACTTCCAGTAACGCTCAAATAATGGCGTTCTTTTATTGACGCCGGTGCCACCTGTAGCACCATCACCTGAAGGCGCTACAGGCAGTGCGAGGCCTCAGTTTTTCTCAGCCCGTTCACGCAGCTGTTTGAGGGTATTGAACGGCGAATCCACCACGAACTTGTTGGCGACCATCGCCGGCACGCTGCCACCCGGCTCGGTATGCACCTGGTAGGTCACTTCGGTGGTGTCGCCCTTGGGCACCAGCTTCCAGAACCCTTCGACTTTAGCCACCCGCACGAAGCCCTTCTCTTCCGGCAGGTAGGTCGGCTCTTCTTTCAGGTTGCGGGTGACGCTGCCATCAGCCTCCTTGACAGTGGTGATATGCAGCACCGAATCGCGCGGCGTCACCGGCCATGGCGTATTGAACTGGGTGTAGGTCCAGCTCTGGTTACCTTCATGCTTGAGCAGCTTCTGCGATTTGCATTCGTGAATCCATGCACATGCCCCGGCCGCGTCTTCCTGCAGTGCCTCGACCTTGGCCAGCGGCGCCTTGATCACGGTCACCCCGCGATAGGCCTTGTACTTGGAGCCAGCGACTTCGCTGAGGGACACCTTGATGCCCTCCTCGTCCTTGGCCACTTGCCAGTTTTCGGCCCAGGCCGCCGGCGAAAGCAGAACACCCACGCCACACAGCAGTGCAATACGCTTTAACGATCTCATCATGTTTATCCTTGTTGTCGAAGATCCAGCCTTTCACGCCGCCGTCATCTGCTCCCACCAGCCAAGAATCCTGATCGCTTCGTCACGGTCACTGCCACACACCTCGACATCTGCCTTGAACCCGCCACACACTGCTGGCCGCTCAGGCTTGCCGAACAGGTCGCAGAGGTTGGCCGCCGTCAGGTGCAGGCAGCGCTCGCCAGCTGGCTTGCCATTGGGCATGCGCGGCATGGCAGAGGTGATGGACGGGGCAATGCAGCAGGCACCGCAGCCCTCACGGCAGTTCATGGCGATTCACCAAACTCAGGACTCCCTGAAACAAGTAACGGGACGAACGCCCCTGGATAGTACCCGCCCAAACAGGTGTTTGAAATTGCTGGCACGATGAAAAATGACATGACCCGGCAGTCAGTTTGCCCCTTACTGCCGGTACTCGAAATCGATAGCCGCACCTTCCACTTCACGGCGGCTGTCATTGCGCAGTTGCAGCTGCATTTCATTGTTGATCAAGCGGCCATTGAGCTGGAACGGGCTGTCGTCGGCTTCCGGCTTGTCCCGGAACATAGGGGGCAGCAGCGGTTTGCGGCGCTGGATCGGCGAAGGCGAACCTACGTCCGGCTCAAGGTTGTCGACCAGGTCGGTGGGCAGGCTCAGGTCCAGCTTTGCCTTGGGCAAGGGCTTGGCAACTGCCTTGCTTGGCGGTTGCGCTTTCTTGACAGGGGCTTTGCGGGTCACCGGCTTCTGCGCAGGCTTGGCGGCGTTTTTTTTCTGTGCCTGCTGGGCCTGCGCCGGCTGCGCAGCGAAGGCCAGGCCCGCGGCGGCGCAGCACGGGGCCGCAAGGCACAGAATCAGAACAAAACGACGTAATGCATTCATGGCAAATGGACAGACCCGCTGTAAAGGCTCGTATGCTCCCTGTTCCGCGGGCTGCTGGCAACCCTCACAAAAGTGTGAGCGCAGGCTCGCGGCACAGCTGCTGTGCCAGCAAGCCCAAGGTCATGACCGCCCGCTCTGCCTCCTTGTTCCACGGAATACCGCAGTTGAGGCGGATGCAGTGGTTGAACTGTTCCGTGTTACTGAATATCAACCCCGGAGCAATACTGATGCCCTGCTCCAACGCACGCACATGCAGCTCTTGCGTATTCACCCGCCCAGGCAGGCTCACCCAGAGGATGAACCCCCCGGTAGGCCGGGTCATCTGGGTACCTTCGGGGAAGTGCTGCTGCACCGCCAGCTGGTAGGCACTGAGGTTCTTGCGGTACTCCTGGCGGATATAGCGCAGCTGCCGGTCGTAGCCGCCATTCTCCAGGTACGCTGCCACGCCCATCTGGGTCACGCTGCAGGCTGAATGGGTGGTGAAAGTTTGCAGGCGCTGTATCTCGTCTTGGTAACGCCCGGCGATCATCCAGCCAACCCTCACCCCGGGAGACAAGGTTTTGGAGAAGCTCGAACAGTAGATCACCCGGTCCAGCCGATCGAAGGCTTTCAGTGCCTTGCTCTTGCCCTGCTCGAACATCAATTCGCCATAGATGTCGTCCTCGATGATCTGGATATCGAAGTCCGACGCCAGGCGCAGCAGCTGCTTTTGCCGCTCTTCCGGCACCGTACCGCCCAGCGGATTGCTCAGCCGCGCAGTCAACACCAAGGCCTTGATCGACCACTGGTTTGCCGCCAGTTGCAAGGCTTCGAGGCTGATCCCCGTGGACGGGTCGCTGGGGATCTCGATCACTTTCAAACCCAGCAGGTCCGCCAGTTGCAGCAAGCCGTAATAGGTCGGCGACTCGGCGGCGATCAGGTCCCCGGGGCGGGTCAGCACCCGTAACGACATCTGCAGGGCATCGACACAGCCGTGGGTCACGATCACCTCACGCGGGTCGACGATCACACCGGCATCGCGCATGCGAATGGCAATTTGCCGGCGCAGCGGCTCGAACCCTGGGCTGAACATGTAGCTGAAGGCGCGCGGGCTGTGGAAGCGTGTCACCTTGGCGATTTGCTGGTGCAGCGCGCGCACGGGCAGATAATCCACATGCGGCACGGCAGCGCCGAACGGGAACACACCGTCGCGGCGGGCCTCGGTCAATACCTGCTGGATGATGCTGGCACGTGTGACCAGGCCTGGGCGCTCGACCCTGGCGATATCCGGGGTCGGGGCGGTCAGGGCCGGGGTCTGGTGCACATAGTAGCCGGACTGCGGCCGCGCACGGATCAGGCCCTGGTCTTCGAGGTTGGCGTAGGCCTGCAGCACCGTGGCATGGCTGACGTTGAGCTGCGCGCTCATCTTGCGTACGGAGGGTACCCGCTCGCCTGGCTGGTAGACGCCGCGACGAATGTCATCGGCCAGTTGCTGGGCGATACGCTGGTACAGCAGCAGGTTGGTCATGGCGGGATCTCGACGCGCGGACGGGCTCGTTGTTCTTGTGCGACTCACTGACAGTAGAGGATACCGTAACAGTCAAGAAGTGTACCGGGACAGATGGTGGGGCCGCCACTGCATCTTCAGCGCCTGTGAGATCCAGCGCCGCGCGGGCAGCGCGCGATCTGATCGGCGCCGACCGCACCGAGCCGAACACACTCGTTCAACGCGCCGGCGCGAGCCTGCCCTTGTCGTCGGAAAACACAATCTCGACCCGGCGGTTCTGCGCCCTGCCCCGCTCCGAGGCATTGGCCTCGATCGGGTACTGGTCGCCGTAGCCTTCAACCTGCAGGCGCTTTTCGTCGACACCAAGGTCCACCAACATGTCGGCAACGGACTGAGCCCGGTCGTGCGACAGCTTGAGGTTTTCTTCAGGCGTGCCCGTGCTGTCGGTATAGCCCTCGATGCGTACCACGCGGTGTGGGTTGAGCTGCAGGAACTGCACCAGCTTGAGCACGGTTCGGCTGGCGGTGTTTTTCAGGTTGGCACTGCCGGTGTCGAACAGCACGTCACCCAAGGTCATCACCAGGCCGCGGTCGGCTTGCTCCGAGGCCAGCGCGGCAATTTGCGCCTCGACCCATTTGCCTTGCTGCTGAACGCTGGCCAGCTTGGCCTCGCGCAAAGCCAGCTGCAAACGCTGGCGCTCCAGGTCCAGCTTGACCTGGCGCTCCTGGTTCAGCGCCAGCTTGGCATGCTCACCGGCAATTTCGCTGTAGCGCTGGCTGAGGTAAGCGTAATGGCGCACATCGGAGCCGGTGCCGATGTAGCTGGACAAGCGCTCGGCGCGCGCCAGCGACTCGCCTGCGCGAATCACGTCACGCGGCGCGCTGCGCAACACGTCGGAATCGTCCTTGACCTTCTGGAAGGCGGCGCTGGCTTGCTCAAGCGCCGCGCTGCTACGCTGGCTGGCGCAACCCTGCAGGCCTGCCGCCAGGGCCAGCACTGCCAGTACGGCGAAGGGTGCGTGACGGTTCATGGCTGCACCTCCAGCTGCTTGCGCAGGCGCTGCACCCGCGACTGCAACAACTGCAACTGCTCTTCACTTTTCTGGTTCAGCACCTGGGCCTCGGCAAAACGCGCGTCCAGTTCCGCCTGCTCGGCGCGCATGCGCGCATCGCGGTAGTCTTCGGTCAGCATGTTGGTCCTGGCCCGCGCCAGCTTGTCTTCGGCCAGTTTCAGCGATTCGACCTGGTCGGTTGCACCGACGGCCCTGGCCTGCTCCAGCGCCTGTTCGGAAATACGCATCTGCTCGTTAGGGGCCGGGTCATTGGCGCAGCCCGCCAGGCCGAGCACGGCCAGGGCAAGGATCAGTGGTTGGGTTCTCACGCAATCTTCCTAGTGTTTGGGGGCGTCCGCCGGCACCTGCAACTGCGCTTTCCAGCGCTCGACATTGCGTTGCAGTACCGTTTCGGATGCACCGGAGATCGGCAATTCTGTCAGTTTTTTCGCCAATTGCCCACGCAACCAACTGTCATTGCACGCGGAATTGTGCGACAGCGCCAAGTACAAGCCTGGGCGGTCGACCGGCAAACCCCGCGCAATCAGGTCATTGCTCATGCCCAGGCTCTGGGCCATGGCCATACCGGCATAACGGCCAGCCAGCACGTAATCCACCTGGCCGAGCACCAGTTTCTGGAACGCTTGAGTAAGATTCTGCGCAGGCACCAGCTTCAGTTGCGCCTTGGCGAACGCAGTAAAGGCCGGCGTCAGGCGCGCCCGCTCGGACAGACTACCCTGGTAGCGGGCCAGGTCGGCCGGGCCATCGAAGGTCAGTTGCGCATCGTGCCGCGTCCACACCAGGTACTCGTTCAACTGCAACGGGGGGTGGATATAGTCCAGCGCAGTCAGTTGCTCCACCTGCATCGGCGTGTCGATCAGCAGGTCCATGCGGCCGCTGCGAACCTCTTGCAGTGCCTGTTCGCGACGCCCGGCACTGAGCACCTCCACCTTCACCCCCAGCTCGCCAGCCACCTGACGCAGCAGGTCGACGTTGGCACCGATCAGGTGCTGCGGGTCTTTCGGGTCCTGCCACGAATAGGGCGGCGCATCAGGGCTGCCGGTTGCTACCAGGCGTTCGCACTTGCCTGCCGCCATGGCCGGTGGCGCAACCAAGACCGCCATGCATGCCAGCACCCTGCCTGCTTTACGCAGCACCATTGCTCACTCCTTGTATCGCGATTGGCCCGTAACCGGCCATAAAAAAACCCGGCCCCTGTAACGGGGCCGGGTTCTTTATAAGTGAAGCAGGCGGATCAGACCAGCTTTTCCAGCTCTGGCACCGCTTCGAACAGGTCCGCGACCAGCCCGTAGTCAGCCACCTGGAAGATCGGCGCTTCTTCGTCCTTGTTGATCGCAACGATCACCTTGGAGTCCTTCATGCCGGCCAGGTGCTGGATCGCACCGGAAATGCCCACGGCGATGTACAGCTGCGGCGCGACGATCTTGCCGGTCTGGCCGACCTGCATGTCGTTGGGCACGAAGCCGGCGTCGACGGCGGCGCGCGAGGCACCCACAGCAGCACCGAGCTTGTCGGCCAGGCTGTACAGGTGGCTGAAGTTGTCACCGTTACCCATGCCACGGCCGCCGGAAACGACGATTTTGGCGGCGGTCAACTCTGGGCGGTCGGACTTGGCCAACTCTTCGCCAACGAACGCCGAGATACCGGCATCGTGCGCGGCACCGACCGCCTCGATGGCAGCCGAACCGCCTTCGGCGGCCACGGCGTCAAAGCCGGTGGTACGCACGGTGATCACCTTGATGGCCGCGCTCGATTGCACGGTGGCAATGGCGTTACCGGCGTAGATCGGGCGCTTGAAGGTGTCGGCGGACTCGACCGAGATGATCTCGGAGATCTGGTCGACGTCCAGCAGCGCAGCAACCCGCGGCAGGACGTTCTTGCCATTGGTGGTGGCCGGGGCCAGCACGTGGCTGTAACCCTTGGCCAGCTCGACGATCAGCGGCGCCACGTTCTCAGGCAGCACGTGGGCATAAGCTGCGTTATCGGCAACCAGGACCTTGGCCACGCCAGCGATCTTGGCAGCGGATTCGGCAACGCCACCAATGTTCTGGCCAGCGACCAGTACATGCACATCGCCACCGATCTTGGCAGCAGCGGCAACGGTGTTCAGGGTGGCCGGGGCTACGGCACCGTTTTCGTATTCAGCGACAACCAGGATAGTCATTTAGATTACCTTCGCTTCGTTCTTCAGCTTCTCGACCAGTTCGGCCACCGACTTGACCTTGATACCCGCGCTGCGGGCAGCCGGGGCTTCAACTTTCACGGTTTTGTTGGTGGAGGCGAGGGAAACGCCCAGCGCGTCTGGCGCAAGGGTTTCCAGCGGCTTTTTCTTGGCCTTCATGATGTTCGGCAGCGACGCGTAGCGTGGCTCGTTCAGGCGCAGGTCGGTGGTGACGATCGCAGGCAGGTTCAGGGCAACCGTCTGCAGGCCACCGTCGATTTCACGGGTGACATTCAGCTTGTCGCCAGCCACTTCCACCTTGGAGGCGAAGGTGCCCTGGGCGTAGCCGGTCAGCGCAGCCAGCATCTGGCCGGTCTGGTTGTTGTCGCTGTCGATGGCTTGTTTGCCGAGGATGATCAGCTGTGGCTGCTCCTTGTCGACAACGGCCTTGAGCGCCTTGGCCACGGCCAGGGAGTTCAGTTCATCAGCGGCTTCGACCAGGATGGCGCGGTCGGCGCCAAGGGCCAGGGCGGTGCGCAGTTGTTCCTGGGCAGTGGTCGGGCCGACCGAAACGACCACGATCTCGCTGGCAATGCCCTTCTCTTTCAGGCGTACGGCTTCTTCCACGGCGATTTCGCAGAAGGGGTTCATGGACATCTTGACGTTAGCAAGGTCGACGCCGGAGTTGTCCGCTTTGACGCGAACCTTGACGTTGTAGTCGACCACTCGTTTGACAGCTACAAGAACCTTCATGGATTCCTCGTTACTCTCCGGTGAATAGATAGTCGCCTGGGGCAAAGCCCTGCGATGCGCGTGGGTACAAGGGCACCTCTAAAAACGTACCGGGAAGCGGCATCTTCACAGTGACCGAACAGTCTTGTTCGGACCATTGCGACAAATACTCACGGGTCATTTCCTGTCGTGGCGTGTAAACTCCACTACAAACCGGCCTAAGCCCGCAAAACCCTGCTCCACACCTGGTCTTTAGAGGTGTACCTGCGCCCGGCTGCAAGCCTACGGCGAACGTAAAACCGCTCGTATCTTGACCGTAACACCCAATCCGGTCAATACGGCAAATCGGTCACCCTCCAGCCGCACTCCTGTGATTTTACTGGCCTGCGGCAAATTCAAACAAACGTTTGTATTGGACCCGCCAAGTGGTGTAGATATAATGCGCGGCCAAGACAAAACGGTGTAGTCCGTCAGTTGCGCAGCTACAGTTTCGCTCCCGTGACGAGCCACTGCGCGCATGCACCCATAAGACCCAGCAACAGCACGAGCCTTGATGAGTAGGAGAGAACCTGTGGAACGCGAATACATGGAATTCGACGTGGTCATCGTCGGCGCCGGCCCGGCGGGCCTGTCCGCCGCCTGCCGCCTGAAGCAGAAGGCCGCCGAAACCGGTAGCGAAATCAGCGTCTGCGTGGTGGAAAAAGGCTCCGAAGTCGGTGCTCACATCCTCTCCGGTGCGGTGTTCGAGCCCCGCGCGCTGAACGAGCTGTTCCCCGACTGGAAGGCACTGGGCGCGCCACTGAACACCGAAGTGAAGCGCGACGATATCTACGTGCTCAAAGACGCCGGCAGCTCGACCAAAGTGCCCGACCTGTTCGTGCCCAAAACCATGCACAACCAAGGCAACTACATCATTTCGCTGGGCAACCTGTGCCGCTGGCTGGCCCAGCAGGCCGAGAACCTGGGCGTGGAAATCTACCCCGGCTTCGCCGCCCAGGAAGCCTTGTTCGATGAAAACGGCGTGGTCCGCGGCATTGTCACCGGCGACCTGGGTGTCGACCGCGAAGGCAAGCCAAAGGACGGCCTGTATACCCCCGGCATGGAACTGCGCGCCAAGTACACCCTGTTCGCCGAAGGCTGCCGTGGCCATATCGGCAAGCAGCTGATCAAGCGCTTCAACCTCGACAGCGAAGCCGACGTGCAGCACTACGGCATCGGCCTGAAGGAAATCTGGGAAATCGACCCGGCCAAGCACGAGCAAGGCCTGGTGGTGCATACCGCTGGCTGGCCGCTGGATGTGATGGCCAAGGACAACACCGGTGGCTCGTTCCTTTACCACCTGGAAAACAACCAGGTGGTAGTCGGCCTGATCGTCGACCTGTCCTATGCCAACCCGTACCTGTCGCCCTTCGACGAATTCCAGCGCCTGAAGCACCACCCGGTGATGAGCCAATACCTCGAAGGTGGCAAGCGTATCAGCTACGGCGCCCGCGCCATCTGCAAGGGCGGCCTGAACTCCCTGCCGAAGATGGTCTTCAACGGCGGCGCGCTGATCGGGTGCGACCTCGGCACCCTGAACTTCTCGAAGATCAAGGGCAGCCATACCGCGATGAAGTCCGGCATGCTGGCCGCCGAAGCAGTGGCTGACGCCCTGGCTGCCGGGCGTGAAGGTGGCGACCTGCTCGACGGCTACGTCAGCGCGTTCAAGGCCAGCTGGCTGTACGAAGAGCTGTTCGCCAGCCGCAACTTCGGCCCGGCACTGCACAAGTTCGGCCCGCTGCTGGGGGGGGCTTTCAACTATGTCGACCAGAACTGGTTTGGCGGCAAGCTGCCGTTTACCCTGCACGACACCAAGCCGGACTACGCCTGCCTGAAGCTGGCGGCCGACTCGCAGAAAATCGACTACCCGAAACCGGACGGCAAGCTCAGCTTCGACAAGCTCAGCTCGGTATTCCTCTCCAGCACCAACCATGAAGAGGAACAACCCTGCCACCTGAAGCTGACCGACCCGAGCATCCCGATCGCCAGCAACCTGCCGCTGTACGACGAGCCCGCCCAGCGTTACTGCCCGGCCGGCGTGTACGAAGTGGTCACCCAGGAAGACGGCAACAAGCGCTTCCAGATCAACGCGCAGAACTGCGTGCACTGCAAGACCTGCGACATCAAGGACCCGGCCCAGAACATCACCTGGGTCACCCCTGAAGGCGCTGGCGGGCCGAACTACCCGAACATGTAAGCCCACCCTTGCAGCAAGAAAAAGCCCCCTGGCCTCGCGGCCCGGGGGCTTTTTCGTTCATTTGTCGACGCACATGATCGGCATGGGCTCCGCCGCGAACGCGGAAGGTTCGCGGCGGCCAAAGCAGCGGGCAGTCAGCAGCCCCACCGCGCCCATGACCAGACAGAAGCCAACGCACACCCATGGGCTCCACGGCATCAAGGCTATCAACGCCAGGGGCGTAGTGCTGGCCCACAAGGCGTAGGCCACGTTGTAGGTGAAGGAAATACCCGATACCCGGATCTGTGCCGGAAACAGCCCGACCATGACCGACGGCACCACACCCACCACCCCACAGCAGAGCCCGGCCAACGCGTAAGCCAGCCACGTCATGCCCCACTGCCCCACCAGGCTCGCATACAACGCAGCGATGCCCAGCGGCAGCAGCGCGCTGTAGATCATCAACGCCCGCCAGGCGCCCAGGCGGTCGACCAGCAGGCCGGCAAGCACACAACCGATGTTGAGAAAGACGATGCCTACGCTGCTCAGCGCGAACGTGTGCGCGGCGGACATGCCGAAGCGCTGCTGCATGACCGTCGGCGTAATCACCACCAGCACCACCACCGCCGAGGTCAGCACGCAGGTCAGCAGCGCAGCCGGAATCAACGCCCCACGATGCGCGCCCAGCACCTGGCGCAACGGGAATTTCACCGGCTGCTCCTTGCGCTCGCGCAGGGCCAGAAATACCGGCGTTTCACTCAGCCAACGGCGCAACCACACCCCGATCACGCCAAACACGCCCCCGAGCAAGAACGGGTAACGCCAGGCGTAGTCGAGAATTTCCTCGGCGCTGAAAGCCTGAGCCAACAGCGTCGCGGTCAGTGCTCCCAGCAAATAGCCAAAGGTCAACCCGGCCTGCAGGAAACCCAGGGCATACCCCCGCCGCCCCGGCGGTGCGTGTTCGGCAACGAATGTCCAGGCACTGGGTACCTCGCCGCCCACCGCAGCCCCCTGCAATATGCGCAACGCCAGCAAGATCAGCGGCGCGGCGTAACCAATCTCGGCATAGGTCGGCATTACCCCGATCAGCAGGCACGGCAGCGCCATCATCAAAATGCTCAGGCTGAACACCCGCTTGCGGCCCAGGTGGTCGGCGAAGTGAGCCATGACGATGCCACCCAGCGGCCGCGCCAGGTAACCGGTGACGAAAATCCCGAAGCTTTGCAGCAGGCGCAACCACTCCGGCATTTCCGGCGGGAAGAACAGCTGGCTGAGGGTCAGCGCGAAGAACACGAAAATGATGAAATCGTAGATTTCCAGCGCGCCGCCCAGCGCCGCCAGGCCCAGGGTCCGGTGGTCGCCGCGGCTGAACCGGGGCGGGCGAGCGGTATCGATGGCAGTCATGGCAGGGTCCGCAGATCGGCAAAGGGCAAGAGCATAACAAATGCCTGCCCGGTTGCCCTGCGCTATGCGCCGTCAGCGGTTGAACACCGTGTGCGCAAAATTGGCCCGCAGCCGTGGCCTGGCTCTGTTGCCGGCCAGGGTATCCGGCAGCGGCAACTGGCCGACCAGCACCGGGGTGTCGATGATCGCCATGAATGTTTCCAGTGCCTCGATATCGGGGGCCTGGGGCAGGCTCAAGCTTACCGCCTGGCGCTCGGCCGCGGGCACTGCGGGCACTTTCAACTGGCTGGAGTGGTAAAGCAGCGCGTGCTGGATCTGCGTGCTGACGCGACAGAACCGCGCCAGGTCGACCCCAGCGTGGCTGGCCAGCTCGATATTGCCCAGCAACAGGTTGAAGGGCTGCAAGGCGCACTGCACCAGGCGCTGCAGCTCTTCAAAGCTCTCCACCGGGGCAATCCGGTAATAGCCCAGGCCGTTGAGCAACCGCTCCAACTGCAAGCGCTGGCACGGGTGGGCGTCGGCGATGAGGATGCGCAGGGTCTTGTTTGCCATGGTCGGACCTGGGCAGTAGGTAATGGGAGCGTTCCACGACCATACTGCGCCGCTAACGGCTATTGCCAGGGCCCTGCCTGGCAGTGGTCTTCTTTGAGAGAAGTCGGGAAAACCGCATAAATCAAGTGACTGGCTGACAGAATTTGCATTTTCCTTGAGCCCGGCAATCAGCACTCCCACTCGCGCATGCGCACCCGGCAATGCTTCATGGCGTTGACGATGTGCTTTTCCACCAGGCTGCGCGAGATGCCCAGGTGCTCGGCGATTTGCTGATGAGACAAGCCTTCGAGCTTGCGCAGCAGGAAGCACTCGCGGCAGACCTTGCTCAACTCATCCAGCGCACGTTGCATCAGCGCCAGGCGCTGGTCGTGCTGCATGTCGTGCGCCGGCGCCGGGGTATGCCAGCGCTCGTCGCTATCGAGCACCTCCAGCGGCTCCGCCTGGCGCACCCGGTGGCGGCGGTGGCGGTCGACCACCAGGTTGAGCGCGGTACGATAAAGGAAGGCACGCGGGTGCTCGATGCGCTCGGCGTGGGTGCGTTCCAGCACCCGCAGATAAGCATCGTGCGCCACGTCCTCGGCGGCCTGACGATTGCCCAGGCGCGCGGAAAGGAAACCCACCAGTTCGCGATAGTAATGTTCCACGACGTTACCTGAGACCGCCCTGCCAGTTTTTGCCGGAACCCCTCCAGACACCAACGCGGGACCGAGTGATATCAAGTTGCGATCTTACAAATTATAATTATTCTCAGCAACAAAGGATCCTGCCCGAGACAAAGGCTAAATCCGCCCGGCTGACCTTCGTCTATCTGGGACCTCAGTGCGCGCCGCAATCGGGCTGCGCGTGGCCATCACTCCTGGCTGGAAGCCTGCATGACACGTTCAACCAACACCCGCCGTCGCGCCCTGCTCGTAGGCCTGGGCCTGCTGGGCCTGGGCAGCCTGGTGGCCTGGAAAGCCCTGCCCTTCGGGGCTCAGCCAGTCAGCACGGTCGCGGTCACCCGTGCCGATATCGAAAGCAGCGTCACAGCACTGGGTACCCTGCAACCACGGCGTTATGTGGATGTTGGCGCACAGGCGTCCGGGCAGATCCACAAGCTGCACGTCGAGGTCGGCGACACTGTGCGCAAAGGCCAGCTGCTGGTCGAAATCGACCCCTCCACCCAGCAGGCCCGGCTGGATGCCGGGCGCTATTCGATCGACAACCTCAAGGCTCAGCTGGCAGAGCAGCGCGCGCAGTACCAACTGGCCCAGCAACAGCTCAAGCGCCAGCGCGACCTGGCCGCCGCCGGCGCCACCCGTGACGAAGACGTGCAAACGGCTGACGCCCAGCTGAAGGTCACCCAGGCCCGCATCGACATGTTTCAGGCGCAAATCCGCCAGGCCCAGGCCAACCTGCGCAGCGATGAAGCCGAGCTGGGCTACACCCGAATCTACGCACCGATGGACGGCACGGTGGTGGCAGTCGATGCCCGCGAAGGGCAAACCCTCAATGCCCAGCAACAAACCCCGTTGATCCTGCGCATAGCCAAGCTCTCGCCAATGACCGTGTGGGCGCAGGTGTCCGAAGCCGACATCGGCAAGGTCAAGCCCGGCATGACCGCCTACTTCACCACCCTGGCCGGCGGCAAGCGCCGCTGGACCAGCACCGTGCGGCAGATCCTGCCGATCCCGCCCAAGCCGCTGGACCAGGCCAGCCAGGGCGGTGGCAGCCCCGCCAGTGCCATCGCCGGCACCACCGGCGCCCAAGTGGTGCAATACACCGTGCTGCTCGATGTGGAAAACCCCGATGGCGCCCTGATGGCCGAGATGACCACCCAGGTGTTCTTCGTCGCCGGCCAGGCCAGCCAAGTGCTCACGGCGCCACTGGCAGCCCTGGATGGTGCCGGCGACGAAGGCGTGCGCCTGGCCCAGGTGGTCACCCGCGACGGCAAGATCGAACAGCGCAAGGTGCGCACCGGCCTGAGCGATCGCTTGCGCGTGCAGATACTCGACGGCCTTGCCGAAGGCGAGCAACTGGTCATCGGCGCCCCAGCCGCCAGCGGAGGTTGAATGACAGCGCCCTTGATCGAACTCACTGACATCCGCAAGCACTACGGCGGCATCGACTCGCCGAAGGTGGAAGTGCTACGCGGCATCAGCCTGAGCATCCACTCCGGCGAGTTCGTCGCCATCGTCGGTGCCTCCGGCTCGGGCAAGTCGACCCTGATGAACATACTTGGCTGCCTCGATCGCCCTACCACCGGCAGCTTCCGCTTCGCCGGCAAGGATGTTGCCGAGCTGGACAGTGACGAACTGGCCTGGCTGCGGCGCGAAGCCTTCGGCTTCGTATTCCAGGGCTACCACCTGATCCCCTCCGGCTCGGCCCAGGAAAACGTCGAGATGCCGGCCATTTATGCCGGTACCCCGGCCGCCGAGCGCCATGCCCGCGCTTCGGCCCTGCTCGAACGCCTCGGCCTGGCCAGCCGCACGGGCAACCGCCCGCACCAGTTGTCTGGCGGCCAGCAGCAGCGGGTGTCGATCGCCCGCGCCTTGATGAACGGCGGCCACATCATCCTCGCCGACGAACCCACCGGCGCCCTGGACAGCCACAGCGGCGCCGAAGTCATGGCCCTGCTAGACGAACTGGCCAGCCAGGGCCATGTGATCATCCTCATCACCCACGACCGTGAAGTGGCGGCCCGGGCGCGACGGGTGATCGAAATTCGCGACGGCCTGGTGATCAGCGACTCGGCGGCCGACCGGCCCCTCGACGCGGCGCACCCAGGCCTGCAGGCCGACGACCTGCGCCAGCGCCTGGACCGCGGCGCCACCTTGCGCGGGGCCTGGAAGGGCGAGTTGCTCGAGGCCCTGCAAGCGGCCTGGCGGGTCATGTGGATCAACCGCTTCCGCACCGCCCTGACCCTGCTCGGCATCGTCATCGGCGTGGCCTCGGTGGTAGTGATGCTGGCTGTCGGCGAAGGCAGCAAGCGCCAGGTCATGGCCCAGATGGCTGCGTTCGGCTCGAACATCCTCTACCTCAGTGGCCGCCACGCCACGCTGCGCGAACCGGCCGGCATCGTCACGCTGGACGATGTCGCCGCCATCGCCCAGTTACCCCAGGTCCAGCGCATCATGCCGGTGATCGGCGACCAGTTGACCGTGCGCCACGGCAACAACAACCAGCAGTTCTATGTCGGCGGCAATAACACCCAGTTCTCCGAGATCCTCAACTGGCCAGTGGTCGAAGGCAACTTCTTCACCGAAGCTGACGAACGGGCTGCCGCCGCCGTCGCGGTGATCGGCCAGAAGGTCCGGGACAAGCTCATGGAGCCTGGCAGCGATCCGCTGGGCCAGTACCTGCTGATCGGCAACGTGCCCTTCCAGGTGGTCGGCCTGCTCGCCGGCAAAGGTGCCAGCTCCGGCGACCAGGACAGCGACGAGCGCATCGTGGTGCCCTACTCCGCCGCGTCCGTACGCCTGTTCGGCAAGCAAGACCCGGAATACGTGATCATCGCCGCAGCCGATTCGAGCCGGGTGAGCGAAACCGAGCGGGCAATCGCCCACCTGATGCGCCAGCGCCACCAGGACAAGCAGGACTTCGAACTGACCAACGACGCCGCGCTGATCCAGGCCGAGGCGCGCACGCAGAACAGCCTGTCGCTGATGCTCGGTGCCATCGCCGCCATTTCCCTGCTGGTCGGCGGTATCGGCGTGATGAACATCATGCTCATGACCGTGCGCGAACGTACCCGCGAGATTGGTATCCGCATGGCCACCGGCGCCCGCCAGCGCGATATCCTGCGTCAGTTCCTCAGCGAGGCGGTGATGCTATCGATGGTCGGCGGGGTGACGGGTATCGTGCTGGCACTGTGCATCGGTGGCGGCCTGATGCTCGCCGACATCGCCGTGGCATTCGCCCTGCCCGCCATTCTCGGCGCCTTCACCTGCGCCGTCATCACCGGCGTGGTGTTCGGTTTCATGCCGGCCCGCAAGGCTGCGCGCCTTGATCCGGTCAAAGCCCTTACCAGCGTATAGCCCATGACATTGCCAAGCCGCATCAGCCTGTTGACCCTCAGCCTGGCCCTGGCCGCCTGCAGCACACCGCCCGCCCCCGAGGCCGGCATTACCGAGCCGCCAACCTGGCAATCCCGAGCCGACGCCTCCAGCCAGGCCCTGCCGGATGCTCACTGGTGGCAAGCCTTCTCCAGCGGCGAACTGGACCGCCTGGTCGAACGCGCCCGGCACAACAGCCACGACCTGGCCGCCGCCGCGGCACGGGTGCGCCAGGCCCAGGCGCTGGCTGTGATCGCCGGCGCTGCGCGGCTGCCGGAGCTGACGCTCGGAGTGGACGGCAGCCGCCAGCGCCTGTTGCGCGGCGACGGCAACGACCAACTCGACGCCAGCAGCAGCGAGCGCACCAGCACCTCATTCGGCACGCGCTTGAGCGCCAGCTACGAGGTCGATTTCTGGGGTGGCATCCGCGCCGCCCGCGACAGCGCTCTGCATGGCCTGGACGCCAGCCGCTTCGATCGCCAGACGGTGGAGCTGACGCTGACCAGCGCCGTCGCCGATAGCTACCTGCAGGGCCTGGCGCTGCAGGAGCAGCTGCGCATCGCCCGGCTGAACCTCAAAAACGCCCGGGACGTGCTTGGCCTGGTCGAGGCACGCCAGCGTTCTGGCTCGACCACGCGACTGGAGCTGGCGCAGCAACGCAGCCTGGTGGCGGCCCAGGAGCGCCAGGTACCCCTGCTGGAGCAGCAATGGCAGAACAACCGGATAACCCTTGCCACCTTGCTCGGTGATCCGGTGCAGGCATTACCGAACACCAACGAATCGATCGCTACCCTGCGCTGGCCGGCGATCGGCAGCGGGGTGCCCAGCGACCTGCTCGGCCGACGCCCCGACATTGCCGCCGCCGAGGCCCGGCTGGCCGCCGCCAGCGCCAACGTACAAGTGGCCAGGGCCGCCATGCTGCCCAAGCTGACCCTGGGAGCAGACCTGGGTAGCGGGGCACGGACCTTCGCCGATATCCTCGACAGCCCCTTCTATACCCTCACTGCCGGCATTGCCACACCCATCTTCAACAACGGCCGCCTGCGCGCCGAGCGCGAACTGGCCAGTGCCGAACAGGAAGAGCTGCTGCACGATTACCGCGCCGCAATCCTGGCAGGTTTCGCCGACGTGGAAAAAGCGCTCAATGCGATCCATGGCGTAGACCGCCAGCGGCAATGGCAGGACCAGGAGGTACAGGAAGCACGCACCGCCTTCGCCCTGGCACAGCAGCGCTACAGCGCCGGCGCCGAAACGCTGCTGACGGTGCTGGAAACCCAGCGCACGCTGTATGTTGCCCAGGACCAGCAGGCGCAACTGTACCTGGCTCGACTGCAGGGCAGCGTGGCGTTGTACAAGGCTCTGGGAGGTGGCTGGCAGGTCGAGCGCTGATGCATTCCCTGTGGGGCGCGGTGTCAGCGCTTCGCCAGTTTCAGGTTGCGTGCGTACCAGGGCCGCTGCGGCACCTTCGGCCGCAAGCTGGCAAACAGGTCGTCATCGGCGAAGATGATACGCAGCGCCAGCTTCATGGTCTCTGGGTCCATCTCCACACTGCGCCCCGGCCGCAGCCCCGGCACAGTCGAACAGCCATGGGTATCGGGCCCCAGCCATGGGTCGGATACCTCTACCCAGCGCCCAGGCGCGAACCACGGCACACCGTTGACCTCGGCGCGCCGCACCTGGCCGGGATGCACACGCTCGTGGGCGCGGAACCAGTCTTCTATGCGGTCATCGATCCAGCCATGGAAGTGCCAGAACACCGGGTTTACATGGGATGAAAACGGGTCGCCAAGGAAGTCGTTTTCCGCCTCGAACCAGCGTGCGGCAAAGTCCTCCGGCTGGCGCGCGAACGGCACCGGCAAGCCGCTGGACGGGTCGCGCGGCACCGAGGCCCAGCGCATGTGCAACCAATCGTGCAGGCCCAGTTCCATCTCCGAACCGAACTGCGCAAGGGTGAGCGTACTCAGGTAATGCGGGTCGGTGTACCTCGACTCCCAGACCTGGAAGTTACCGTGGAAAGTATCCGGCGTCTTGATATCGCGCACCCACTGGGTATACGCCGCATCGTCCGCAGCCAGCCAGGTGGGTGGCAAGGCCGTACCGTCATGGTTGTCGAAATAGTTGGCAAAGCCGACCCGGTCGCGTTCGAGCTCTGGCTGCGGCAGCGGGAACCGCGCCCACGACGGCAGGTCCTGAATGACCCGGGCAGCACGCAGCATGTGCCGGTGCATGAAGAAAAAGTCCTCGCCCGAGCCATTGCGATCCTTGTGCCGGCCACGGGCGTCACGCTCACGGTCGCGCGGCCCGGGCTGCCAGCCCAAGCCGCGCAGGGCCGCCTGCTTGTCCTTGTCGAGGTTGTGCCACTTGTCACGCGAGGCATGCCACAATTGGTGGAACAGGCGGTGCTCCGGCGCAATCAGCCAGGCCAGCAAGGCCGGGGACAGAGGCGTGCGCTCGCGAGCCTCGGGGAAACTGCGCTTGAGCGCAACAAAAGTGTTGTCCTGCACGGGTAGGGTCAACGAACGCCCCAGCGCAGCGATGCGCCCGTTCAGGGTGGCCTGCCCGGCATTGCCGAACTCACCCCAGACTTCGTCGAGTACCACCGTGCATTGGTAGTCAGCATGCCCTTCCCCCGGCGCGGTAGAAAACAGCCGCCAACGCAAGGTCCTGTTCGCATCGGTCAGCAGGTCACCGACTACCCGATAACGCGGCGCCTCGGCACCCCGCAGGCGCTCGGGCGTGTCCAGGTAACCACGCAGGCCGCGGCCACTTGGGGCGACATCGAGAAACATTTCCAGTTCACCCTCAGGCAGGCCGGGCAGCCCGGCATCTTTCCCTTGCAGTGTAAAACGCCAGATCCCGCGCAAGGTGTCGCCCAATTGCTGCAGCGCCGCATCGGCCAGTTCCACCACCGCCTCACCGGGGGTTTCCGGAAACTGCTCGTCGAACCGCTGGCGCTGCACATGCTGCGCATACATCGCGCCGGGCACCGCCACGCCTGCCAATGCCACACCGGCGATGAACCCGCGTCGAGAAATCGTCATTGCAACTACCTGAGCATTCATTGCGGCCGTGGAGCACGGCCCGTCCAAGGCTAAAACGTTGCATCTTCGGCGAAATTTAATGCCAGGCCTGGCTCGGCCTGGTTCGAAGCCGGCGATAAATTTGCCCGGCGGTCGCTCGTTCACCTGATACCCAAGCCCTGCCCAAGCAGCACGTTGTGCGTCGGCAGGCCGCCCCGATCAACCGTGCAACGAGATGGCAATGACCAAGACCCGTTCCCGCAAGGCCCTTTACATTGGCCTACCCCTGGCCCTGGTGGCCGCCCTGGGGGGTGTCGCCGGCTATTTCTTCTGGCAACAGCAGCACGCCGGCTATCCGCTGAAAATCGTGCAACAGGCCAACGACCTGCACGAGCACATGCTGTCGTTCGACAGCCATGTCACCGTGCCCCTCGAACTGGGCAGCGCCGGCCAGGAAATCGACAAGGACGGCCCGGGCCAGTTCGACCTGGTCAAGGCCAACCGGGGCCGCCTGTCCGGTGCGGCGCTGACCATCTTCGGCTGGCCGGAAATCTGGAACGGCCCAAACGCCCCGCACCGCCCTACCCCCGGTTTCGTCGATGCCGCCCGGCAGGAACAGGAAGCCCGCTACAAGATCATCAGCGGGATGGTCCGTGACTTCCCCAACCAGGTCGGCATCGCCTACACCCCCGACGACTTCCGCCGGCTCAATGGCGAAGGCAAGTTCGCCATCTTCATCAGCATGCTCAACGCCTACCCACTGGGCCACGACCTGTCGCAGCTGGACTTGTGGGCTGCGCGCGGCGTGCGCATGTTCGGCTTCAGCTACACGGGCAACAACGACTGGGCCGACTCCTCGCGCCCACTGCCGTTCTTCAACGACACCGCCGACGCCCTCGGTGGCCTGTCGCCGCTGGGTGAGCAGGCGGTCAAGCGCCTCAACGATCTGGGCGTGATCATCGACGTATCGCAGATGTCCACCCTGGCGCTTGAAGATGTCGCCCGCCTTAGCCGCGCGCCCATGGTGGCCTCGCACTCCGCGCCCCGGGCGCTGGTAGACATCCCGCGCAACCTCTCCGACAAGGAGATGCAGTTGATCAAGGACAGCGGCGGTGTCATCCAGGTGGTCGGCTTCGGCCAGTACCTCAAGCCCCTGAGCAAGCCGGTGATTGAAAAACTCGACGCCCTGCGCGCGCGCTTCGACCTGCAACCCCTGCAGGGCCTGGCCAACGCGCTGATGCCGGGCGATGCGGTGATCGCCATCTGGCCCGAAGCGCGTTTCGGCGAATACGCCAGCGCGCTGTACAGCACGCTGGAAGAAGAGCCCAAGGCTACCCTCGCGCAGTACGTCGACGCCATCGACTATACGGTGAAGAAAGTCGGCATCGACCATGTCGGCATCAGCTCTGACTTCAACGATGGCGGCGGCCTGGACGGCTGGAATGACGTCAGCGAAATCCGCAACGTCACCGCCGAACTGCTGACCCGAGGCTACAGCGAAACGGACATCGCGAAGCTCTGGGCAGGCAACTTCCTGCGCGTCTGGGAACAGGTGCAGAAAGCTGCCCGCCCCGTCGCCAATCGCTGAACAAGGCCGACACCCATGAGTAACCGCCGCACTTTCCTCAAACAGGCCGGGCTGCTGGCCGCAAGCCTGCCACTGTTACCCCAGGCCCTGGCCCAGCCCGCCAAGCCGTTGGCCGGCCCCGACAAGTGGCGCAACCTGCGCGAGCTGTTTCCACTCGACCCGCAGATTGCGCATTTCGCCAACTTCCTGGTCACCGCCCATCCGCGCCCGGTACAGGAAGCCATCGACCGCCACCGCGCCGACCTGGATCGCAACCCAGCTGCGCTGATGGATTGGGAAAGCCAGTACGAATGGCAGCGCGAAGATGAAGTACGCGAGTGGGCCGCGCGCTACCTGGAGGTCGGCCCGCGCCAGATCGCCCTGACCGGCAGCACCACCGAAGGCCTGGCGATGATCTATGGCGGCCTCAAAGTCGGCGCCGGGCAGGAGGTGCTGATTACCGAGCACGAACACTATTGCGCGCAGAAGGCGCTGGAGTTCCGCAACCAGCGCCAGGGCACCGCGGTGCGCCAGATCCGACTGTTCGACGACCCATGGACGGTCTCCACCGACCAGGTACTGAGCACCCTCGACAAGGCCATCAAGCCCAACACCCGGGTGCTGGGCATGACCTGGGTGCACTCTGGCAGCGGCGTCAAGCTGCCGGTGGGCGAGATCGGTGAACTGGTGCGCCGGCACAACCGCGAGCGCAGCGAAGCCGAGCGCATCCTGTACGTGGTCGACGGCGTGCATGGCTTCGGCGTGGAGAACGCCCGCTTCGCCGACTTCAACTGCGACTACTTCATCGCCGGTACGCACAAGTGGATGTTCGGCCCGCGCGGCACCGGGATCATCTGCGCTGCCTCCACCGGCATGCAGCACCTGGTGCCCAGCGTCGCCACCTTCTCCCGCGATGAGGACTTCGCCACCATCATGACCCCGGGCGGCTACCACGCCTTCGAGCACCGCTGGGCCACAAGCGAGGCCTTCAAGCTGCACCTGCAACTGGGCAAGGCCGAGGTGCAGCAGCGCATACACCAGCTCAACAGCCTGCTCAAACAGCGCCTGCTCGAGCACCGCCAGATCCAGCTGGTGACCCCGCGCAGCGAACAGTTCTCCGCCGGTTTCACCTTCTTGCGCATCAAGGATCGTGACGCCGACGCCGTGGCCGCGCACCTCACCACCAACAAGGTGATGTGCGACGCCGTAGACCGCGACGTCGGCCCGGTGATCCGCCTGGCCCCAAGCCTGCTCAACGACGAGCAGCAGATAGACCGGGTCATGTCCCTCATTACCCAGCAACTTTGAACAAGGCATCTTCCATGAGCGCACCCCTGCACCGCCTCACCCTGGCCGCCGTGCTGGCCGCCTGCAGCCTGCCGGCCCTGGCCGCGCAGCCGTCGGACAAGCCCGGCACAGTGTTCCGCGACTGCGACAAGGCCTGCCCGGAAATGGTCGTGCTGCCCGCCGGTACCTTTACCATGGGCACCCCGCCCGACGAGATGGGCCGCCAGGACGACGAAGGTCCGCAGCACCCGGTCACCTTCGCCAAGCCGTTCGCCATCAGCCGCTTCCAGATCACTGCCGCTGAATGGGCCGCCTACCAGAAGGCCACCGGCATCGTCATCGCCGACGGCGACGATCGCCCCGGGCGGCGCTGCACCAATAGCAAGCCCAGCTACCAGCAAGGCCCTCGCCAGCCGGCCGTGTGCATGAGCTACCAAGACATCGAGCACTATGTGGCCTGGCTGTCGAAGAAAACCGGCAAGCACTACGCCATGGTCAGCGAAGCGCAGCGCGAATACGCCGCACGCGGCGGCAGTACCGGCATGTTCCCGTTCGAGCCGGACGCCAATCTCGAGATCAGCAAGAACGCCAACGTCTACGGCCCCAAGGACGGCTTCAGCTACAGCTCACCGGTGGGCAGTTTCCCGGCCAATGCCTTCGGTGTGTACGACATGCATGGCAACGTCTACGAGTGGGTCGCCGACTGTTACCACGACAGCTATGTCGGCGCGCCGGCCGACGGCAGCGCCTGGAAGGAAGCCGGCTGCCGGCAGATCTCGATCCGCGGCAACGACTGGGGCGAGGCACCGATCTTCTCGCGCTCGGGCAACCGCAACACCACCGTGCGCGACGACCGTGGCGACTGGATCGGATTCCGCGTGGCCCGCGAGCTGTAAAGCGCCAGGCGGCGGTAAATTCTCCGCCAGCAGGCTCGTTCCTATCGGTGTACTTGCGCAGGACACGGGGCGCCCTTCAGCGGCGCCCCCACTCGACCATCCAAGGAACCGCAACCATGAGCCAGACCTCTTCCCCCGAAAAAATCCACGACCTGATCGGCGTCGGCTTCGGCCCTTCCAACCTGGCCCTGGCCATCGCGCTGGAAGAGCTCGCCGAGACCAACGGCCATGCTCTCGACGCCCTGTTCATCGACAAGCAGACCGACTACCGCTGGCACGGCAACACCCTGGCCACCCAGAGTGAGTTGCAGATCTCCTTCCTCAAGGACCTGGTTTCGCTGCGCAACCCTACCAGCCCCTACAGCTTCGTGAACTACCTGCACCAGAAGCAGCGCCTGGCCGATTTCATCAACCTGGGCACCTTTTACCCCTGCCGCCTGGAGTACAACGACTACCTGCGCTGGGCCGCCGAGCACTTTGCCACCCAGGCGGTGTACGGCGAGGAAGTGTTGCGCATCGAACCTGAGCTGCGCGAGGGCAAGGTCGACCACCTGCGCATCGTCTCCCGCGACCCGCAGGGCCGTGAAACCCAACGCCGTGCCCGCTCGGTGGTGGTCGGCAGCGGCGGCACGCCGAAGATCCCCGACGCCTTCCGCGCCTTCAGGAACGACCCGCGGGTATTCCACCACTCCCAGTACCTGAGCGCACTGCAGCAGCTGCCTTGCAACGAAGGCAAGCCGATGCGCATCGCCGTGGTCGGCTCCGGGCAGAGCGCCGCCGAGGCCTTCATCGATCTCAATGACAGCTATCCATCGGTCAAGGTCGACATGATCCTGCGCGCCTCGGCCCTCAAGCCGGCCGACGACAGCCCGTTCGTCAACGAGATCTTCGCCCCCGAGTACACCGACCTGGTGTTCAACCAGCCCCACGCCGAGCGCGAGAAGCTGGTCAGCGAATACCACAACACCAACTACTCGGTAGTCGACGTTGACCTGCTCGAGCGCATCTACGGCATCCTTTACCGCCAGAAGGTCGCGCACCTGCACCGCCACGCCGTATTGTGCCGCCGCACCATCGAAGATGTGGTGGAAACCGCCGCAGGCATCGAACTGACCTTGCGCGACCTGGCCACCGATGTGCGCCAGACCCACCGCTACGACGCGGTGATCCTCGCCACCGGCTACGAACGCCGCTCGCACCGCGAATTACTGGCACCCCTGCAGCAGCACCTGAAGGACTTCGAGGTAGACCGCGACTACCGCGCGCTGGCCCACTCCGAGTTCGGCGCCAACGTCTACCTGCAAGGGTTCTGCGAAGCCTCCCACGGCCTCAGCGACACGCTGCTGTCGGTATTGCCGGCACGTGCGGCGGAGATCGGCCAGTCGCTCTACCAGCATCTGGGCAAGCAGGCCAGCAACGCGCCAGCCAGCCTGCGCCAGACCTGCGCCTGAGGACGGGAACCAGCCGATGAGCACTTCCAACCGCGGGGCCCTGCGTGAATTGCTGGCCCTGCTCAAGCCATTCTGGCCGATCGTCACACTGTCCATCTTCCTCGGCATGATCGGGGGCCTGAGCGTGACCACGCTGTTGGCCACCATCAACGGCGCGCTGCACGCCGAGGGCGACCTGGGGCACAGCCTGATCCTGGGCTTTGCCGGGTTGTGCCTGCTGGCACTGGTGAGCACGATCCTGTCGGATATCGGTACCAACTACGTTGGCCAGCACATCATCGCCCGCCTGCGCAAGACCCTGGGGGAGAAGGTGCTCGCCGCGCCGATCGAGCAGATCGAGCGCTTTCGCAGCCACCGTCTGATTCCGGTACTGACCCATGATGTCGACACCATCAGCGACTTCGCCTTCGCCTTCGCGCCGCTGGCGATTTCGCTGACGGTGACCTTGGGCTGCCTGGGCTACCTGGCCATGCTGTCGTGGCCGATGTTCCTGCTGATGCTGGCGGCCATCGCCGTGGGCACGAGCGCCCAGTACCTCGCGCAATCGGTAGGCGTGCGTGGCTTCATGGCCGCCCGCGACGCCGAGGACGACCTGCAACGCCAGTACAACGCCGTGGCCGGCGGCGCCAAGGAACTGCGCATCCACCGCCCACGTCGCCACCGCATGTTCGTGCATGGCATCCAGGCCACCGCGGATTTCATCTGCAAGACCCAGATCCGCGCAATCAACACCTTCGTGATCGCCAAGACCTTCGGCTCCATGCTGTTCTTCGTGGTCATTGGCATCGCACTGCTGATGCACGGTGCCGGCCCAGGGCAGGACAAAGCGGTCATCAGTGGCTTCGTCCTGGTGCTGCTGTACATGAAAGGTCCGCTGGAGCACCTGATCGGTACGCTGCCCATCGTCGGCCGCGCCGGCATCGCCTTCCAGCGCATCGCCGAGCTTTCCCGGCAGTTTTCCTCACCCGAGCCGCACCTGCTGCTGACCGACGCACCGGCTGCCAAGGCCAAGGTGCGCAGCCTGGAACTGGTCGAGGTGAGCTACGCCTTCCCTGCGGTGGGCGATGCCGCGCCCTTCCGGCTGGGGCCGGTCAACCTGCGGATCGAACAGGGCGAAATCGTCTTCATTGTCGGCGAGAACGGCTGTGGCAAGACCACGCTGATCAAGCTGTTGCTGGGACTCTACGCACCACAACAGGGGCATATCGCGCTGGATGACAAGATCATCGATGCCAGCGACAGGGACCAGTATCGCCAGCTGTTCACCACGATCTTCGCCGACTACTACCTGTTCGACGATGTGATCCAGGGTGAACAGAGCATTCCCGAAGATGCCAACCAGTATCTGGAACGCCTGGAAATCTCACACAAGGTGAGCATCCAGGACGGCAAGTTCACCACCACCGACCTGTCCACCGGGCAACGCAAGCGCCTGGCGCTGATCAATGCCTGGCTGGAGCATCGCCCGGTGCTGGTGTTCGACGAGTGGGCGGCCGACCAAGACCCGACCTTCCGCCGGATCTTCTACACCGAGCTGCTGCCCGACCTCAAGCGCCTGGGCAAGACCATCATCGTGATCTCCCACGATGATCGCTACTTCGATATCGCCGACCAGCTGGTACGCATGGAGGCCGGTCGCGTGGTCACCCAGCACGTCGCGGCCTGACCCTTGCGACGCACGTGGCGCACGGCCTGGCCAGTCCGGAGCACGGCGCCGCGATCCGCCCGCAAGGAAGGCGGAACAGCCGACGCCATGGCATTCCCCCTGCGGGGTTTTCATCAGATAAATCGCCAAGCACAGATTGCTGATTCTTTTTTCCGGTTTCCAATCCGTGATGCGTCTAATTATCAGTTACTGACCATTCCAAAAGAAAAACTGCCCACATCCCTCAGGAGTTCCTTTCACCCATGCACCGCCCGAACCTGTCCCCGACCCTTCTGGCACGCGCCGTACGTCCATCGCAGTCGAACCGTATGGTACTGCCGGGTGCCCTGCTGGCCCTGATGCTGCTGGGGAGCAGCGCAGCCCACGCCGAGCAGGTCTCCGTCAACATCGCCGCCCAGCCGCTGTCCAGCGCCCTGCAGCAACTGGGTCAGCAGACGCAGATGCAGATCCTCTACAGCCCGGAATTGGTGCAAGGTCTGAAGTCCAGCCCGGTATCCGGCTCGCTGTCGACCGACGAGGTGCTGCAGCGCATGCTCCAGGGCAGCGGCCTGTCCTACCGCGTGGACGGCCACACCATCCTGCTGGTACCGCCACCCAGTGCCGGCGAGGCCGCACTGGAGCTGAGCCCAACCGCGATTTCGGGCATGGCGCCAGGTTCGGTCACCGAAGGCTCCGGCCTGTACACCACCTACATGTCCAGTAGTTCGACGCGCCTGAACCTGACCCAGAAGGAAACGCCGCAATCGGTCACCGTGGTCACCCGCCAGCGCCTGGACGACCAGAAGCTGACCAACCTGACCGAAGTGCTCGAGGCCACCCCGGGCATCACCGTGCTGCGCACCGGCATCGGCGCCGAGAACGACACCTACTGGTCGCGCGGCTTCCAGATCAACAACTTCGAGATCGACGGTGTTCCCACCTCCCCGCGCCTGGACAACACCACCCAGAGCACGGCGATGTACGACCGTGTCGAAATCGTGCGTGGCGCCACCGGCCTGATCAGCGGCACCGGCACCCCGTCGGCGACCATCAACATGATCCGCAAGCGCCCGACCGCGACCTTCCAGGGCAGCGTGACCGCCGAAGCTGGCAGCTGGGACCGTTACGGCACCGGATTCGACGTTTCCGGCCCACTGACCGACAGCGGCAACGTCCGCGGGCGTCTGGTGGTCGACTACAAGACCCAGAACTCCTTCGTCGACCGCCTCGAGCAGGATACGCAGCTGATCTACGGTATCTCCGAGTTCGACCTCAGCGATGCAACCATGCTGACCGTCGGTTTCAGTTACCTCAATACCCAGGTCGACGACCCGCTGCGCACCGGCTTCCAGGTCCGCTACGCCGACGGCAGCAAGACCGACTTCAGCCGCTCGAAGAACAGTTCGCCAACCTGGTCGTACAACGACCGCAAACAGACCAATGTCTTCACCTCCCTCGAGCATCAGTTCGACAACGGCTGGAGCGGCAAGGTCGAGCTCAGCCACAGCGTCATGGACTTCGACGAGCTGATCAACTACATGAACGGCGAGATCAGCCCGGTGGACGGCTCGGGCGCCTACATGTACCCCAACCGCTGGTCGGGCAAGCCTCGCCAGAACAACCTCGACGCCTACCTGACCGGCCCGTTCACCCTGTTCGGTCGCGAGCATGAACTGATCACCGGGGTCACCCTGTCCCGCTACACCGAAAACACCCCGGATCACGGTGGCTGGTTCGGTCCCTGGACCGGCTATGACGGCACCATCGACAATATCTGGGACTGGAAAGGCCAGGGCCCGCGCCCGGACACCACCACCATCGGCAAAACCTACATCCAGGAAAACCAGTACGCCGCCTACATGACCGGTCGCTTCCACGTGACCGACGACCTGGCCGTGATTCTCGGCGGTCGCGTCACCGACTGGCGACGCACCAGCGACTACCAGAACTGGAGTGATCCGACGCTCGACAACAAGAGTGACGAGAACCGCCACGGCGTGTTCCTGCCCTATGCCGGCGTGGTCTACGACCTCAACGACACCTGGTCGGTCTACGGCAGCTACACCAAGATCTTCAACCCGCAGCCCTATGGCGTGCACGATGAGAATTACAAGGCCCTCGACCCACAGGAAGGCACCGGTTACGAGCTGGGCGTGAAAGGCAGCTTCAACGAGGAAAAACTCAACGCCAGCCTGGCGCTGTTCCGCATCGACCAGGACAACCTGGCCGTCTATGAGCGTGCGCCGGACATCTACCGCGCCGAGCAGGGCACCACCACCAAGGGCGTGGAGCTGGAGCTCAACGGCGAGCTGGCCGAGGGGTGGCAGGCGTTCGCCGGCTACGCCTACAGCGTCAGCACCGACTCCGACGACAACCGCATCGTCACCAACACCCCCCGTCACAGCGCCAAGACCTTCACTACCTATCGCCTGCCCGGCATTCTGGACAACAAGCTGACCATCGGCGGTGGCGTGAACTGGCAGAGCAAGACCGGCCAGGACCTGCACACCTTCACCCAGGGCAGCTATGCCGTGACCAACCTCATGGCGCGCTACGACATCACCCGGAACCTGAGCGCAACGCTCAACCTCAACAACGTCTTCGACCGCAAGTACTTCTCCTACGTCGACAGCTGGGGCGTGTACGGCGCGCCCCGCAACTTCATGACCAGCGTGCAGTACAAGTTCTGACCGCAACCACGACCCAGGGCGCAAGGCCCTGGGTCGTATGCAACGCAAAAGGGCCGCATGGCGGCCCTCCCTATCCAGTGCAAACCATCAGTTCAAGGCGTCACGCAGTACCTGCGCCAACCTCTCATACACCGTGTCGATCTCAGCCGTGACCAAGCGCATGCGCAGAAAGTCGTGCACCAACCCCTCGAACACCTCGCAGCTGACCGCTACCCCCTGCTCGCGCAGGTGACGTGCATAGGCCTGGCCTTCATCCAGCAATGGATCGAAACCTGCCAGGCCGATGTAGGCCGGCGCCACGCCCTGCAAGCCGGTGGCCAGCAGCGGCGAGAAACGCCAGTTCGAGCGGTCCTCGGCCTGGCGCGCATAATGGTCGTAGAACCACTCCAGGGTGGCGCTCTCCAGCAGGTAGCCCTCGGCGAACAGCGTACGCGACTCCCAGCGCTTCGAGGCATCGGCCACTGGATAGCAAAGCAATTGCAGCCGCGGCTGTACAGGCCCACCCAGGTGTGCGGCGTCGATCGCCAGCACGCTGGCCAGGGTCGCGCCGACACTGTCGCCGCCCACGGCGACCCGGCTGGCATCCAGCCCCCACTCGCGCCCGTTGCGTGCCAGCCACGCCAAGGCATCGGCGCAGTCGTTGAGCGCCACCGGAAAGCGTTGCTCGGGCGCGCGTCGGTAATCGACGGTCAGCACCGCGCAGGGGGTGCGCGCGCAGAACTCGCGACAGACGCCATCGTGCGAGGCGATGCTGCCCACCACGAATCCACCACCGTGCAGGTACAGCAGCACCGGCAGTGGTTGCTCGGCAGGCGCGCAGGGCCGGTAAAGACGCAGCGCCAGGGTGGCGCCATCGCGAGCCTGGCAATGCAGGTCCTCGCTATGGACCTGCGGCGCTTCCCAACGCATGCGCACGGAGGCTTGCTCGAAGGCGTCGCGCGCCTGGGCGGGGGTCGAGCGGTGGAAGGCCATGGACTGGCCATCGCCAGGGCTGGCGTCGACCAGGTCGAGGAATTCGGCAATTTCAGGGTTCAGTGGCATGACTCGGTTCCTGGGCCGGACGCACCCGCATCCGGCCTGTCAGAAGAAGGAAAATTCAGTTGGCCTGGACCTGCAGGCAGTGCTCGATCAACAGCGTCAACTCGGCCTGGAACTGGTCCATGAAGGCCGTGATGGTGCCCTGGCGGAAGCGTCGGTTGCTGTAGATGCAGCGGAACGACAGCTTGCCGTCGAACACCTGGCCCACCACTTCGAGCCAGTTGGCCAGGCTCGCCTGCTGCGAGAAGCTGTCGCCGACGCTCTCCGGCGCGGGCAGGAACAGCGCCTGCTCGGCATCGAAGCTCTGGTCGAGCTGCCCCAGGTAGTTGAAGGTGACCTGCGCCTGCGGCAGCTCGGCCAGGCGCGCGCGCACCCACGGTTCGTCCATGTGGCGCAGCACCCCGTAGCCGATGCCCTTGTCCGGCACCTGGGCCAACTGCTCGCGAACCGCCACGATCGACGCCCCGGGGTCGGCCACCGGGCTCAGGCGTACCGGATACATGCTGGTGAACCAGCCCAGGGTACGGCTCAGGTCCAGTTGCTCGAAAAGATCCTCGCGGCCATGGCCTTCCAGCAGCACCAGCGCCGACGCACTGTCGTCCCATTGGCACAGGGCCCGGCTCAGCGCAGTCAGCAGCAGGTCGTTGATCTGCGTCTGGTAGGCTGCGGGCGCCTCCTTGAGCAACTGTGCGGTCCGTTGCGCATCCAGGCTGAACGCGGCCTCTTCGCGGTGGCACATGAGGTTGCCGCCACGTGGGTTGTCACAGCGCAGCGGCCCGTCCTGGCGGTCGAGCTGCGCCACCCAGTAGTCGAGCTCACGTTCGCGCAGGGTCACCGCATGGCCGGCCAGGCCAGCGGCCCATTCACCGAAGCTGCTGGTGCGCTGCGGCAACCGCGGCTCCCGGTCGGCGAGCAAGGCCTGGTAGGCCTCCTGCAAGTCCTGCAGCAGCACACGCCAGGACACACCGTCGATCACCAGGTGGTGGATCACCAGCAGCAGGCGTACCTGGCCATTACCCAGGGTCGCCAGCAAGCCGCGCATCAGTGGCCCCTGGGCCAGGTCCAGGCTGCGTTGCAGTTCATTGGCCAGGTCCTCCAGCGCTTCTTCGTCGGCCACCTCGCGCACCCACAGCAGCGGGTCATCGCCAAGGCGCTGCAGGCACTCCTGCAACGGCTGGTAACGCTGGATCCAGCGCCCCTGCTCGTGGCTGAAACGCAGGCGCAAGGCATCGTGCTGGCCGAGCATGCAGGTCAGCGTGCGCTCCAGCGCCTGCGCATCCAGTGGCTGGTTGGCACGCAGGATCAAGGCCTGGTTGAAGTGTTCCGGCGCATGGGTTTGCGCGGTGAAGAACCACTCCTGGATCGGGATCAGCGGGAAGGCGCCCTCCACCACCACGGCCTGCTGCTCGCCGCTGACCCGCGACACGCCCTGCTGGTCGAACAGGTTGGCGATGGTCTGGCAACGCATCAGCTCGCGCAGCTTGAGCTCCAGTTTCAGTTGCGCATGGTTGCGCACCCGCGAAATCACCTGCAGGCTGAGAATCGAATCGCCGCCCAGCTCGAAGAAGTTATCGGTGATCCCCACCTGCTCCACCTGCAGCACCTCGGCCCAGATCTGCGCCATCCATTGTTCCTCCTCGCAGCGCGGGGGCACATGGCTGGCCAGGTCGAAGGTGGGCTCCGGCAGGGCCTTGCGGTCGAGCTTGCCATTGGGCGAGACCGGCAGGCGCTCCAGGCAGATCACCTGCAACGGCACCATGTAGGCCGGCAGCGTTTCGGCCAGGGCGGCCTTGAGCTGATCGCCGCGAACCTCGGCGCTGGCCGCCACGTAGCCGATCAACTGCTTGCCGGAAACACCGTCGCGAGCGATCACCACGGCATCGCCGACACCCGGTTGCTGGCGCAGGCTGGCTTCGATCTCGCCCAGCTCGATGCGGAAACCCCGCACCTTCACCTGGTGATCCAGACGCCCGACGTAGTCCAGTATTCCGCTTTGACGCAGGCGCACCAGGTCACCGGAACGGTAGAAACGTGCCCCGGGCTCACCGAACGGGTCGGGCACGAACCGCTCGGCAGTGATCGATGGCCGCTGGTGATAGCCGCGAGCCACGCCATGGCCACCGATGAACAGCTGCCCGGCAAAACCGACCGGCAATGGGTTGAGGTCATCGTCCAGCACCCGTAGCGAGCGCTGCCCCACGACTCGGCCAATGGGTGCGTAGGCCGCGCCGCAGGGCTCTTCGGCCGAGGCCTTCCAGAGCATCGGCGTGACCACCGTTTCAGTCGGCCCATAGCCATTGGTGATGTAGCGTGGCCGCAGCACCTCGCGCACCTCGGCCAAGGTCTGCTCCGGCACGGCGTCGCCGCCCAGGCAGTAGATACGCACCGGGGGCGGCTCGACACCGCTGCGCTGCACATATTCGGCCACCTGCTTCAGGTAGGCGGGCGGGAAGCAGGCGATGTCGACCCGGCCCCGGCTCAGCGCCTCGCAAGTCTGCTGGGGCGTCCACAGTTCGTTGTCGCGCAAGATCAGCGTACCGCCCACCGCCAGCGTGGTTAGCCAGCGCTCGTGGGCACCGTCGAAGGCGAACGACATGAAGTGCAGCTCTCGGGTGCCGGCCTGCATCTCGTAGAGTTCGGCGATGGCCTGGCAATGCATGCTCAAAGGTCCGTGGCTGACCGCCACGCCCTTGGGCACACCGGTCGAGCCAGAGGTGTAGATCAAGTAGGCCAGGCTGTGCTCGCCCGGCACCGGGAACACGCTGGCCGGCGTACCGGCTTCGCACGCCAGGGTCGCCGGGTCGAGCGGTTCCAGGCCCACGGGCAGGGGCAGGCGCTGCCCCAGGTCGGCACGACCGATCAGCTGGCGCATGCCGGAGTCCTGGATCATGAAGGCCAGGCGTTCGGCCGGGTAGTCCAGGTCCAGCGGCACATAAGCCGCACCGCTCTTGAACACCGCCAACAGGGCCACCAGCATGTCCACCGAGCGTTCCAGGGCTACGCCCACCAGTACCTCCGGGCCGGCACCACGGGCGAGCAGTTGCCGCGTCAGCACGTCGGAACGGGCCTCCAGCGCCGCGTAGCTGAGGCTCTGGCCGGCACACTCGGCGGCGATGGCCTCGGGCCGCGCAGCCGCCTGGCGAGCGATCAGCTGGGCCAGCATCACCGGCTCGCCGGTCTGCGCCGGCACCGCGCCCCAGGCGTCAAGCGCCTGAGACTGCGCCGGGCTGAGCCGTTGCAGGTTGCCGATGCATTCGGTAGGGCTGTCGATCATCGACTGCAGCAGGGTCTCCATCAGTGCGCGAATGCCCTGTACGACCTCGGCCGTGAAGTGGCTACGCAGGAACAGGTACTCGATGGCCAGGGTCTCGCCGAGGGTTACCGCCAGGTCCATGGGGAAGTTGGTGACGTCGTGGCTGCTCGAGGCGCCGAAGCGCAGGCCGCCCTGGGCCTGCTCCAGGCGTTGGTCGATGGGGTAGTTCTCGAACACGATGATACTGTCGAACAGGGCCTGGCCACCCTGCCCCGACCAACGCTGGATGTCAGCCAGCGGCGCATGGGCGTGCTCGCGCAGGTCCAGGTTGTCGGCCTGCAGCTGCTGCAGCCACTGATCCAGGCGTTGTGTCGGCTCGAGGGTCTGGATCACCGGCAAGGTGTTGATGAACAGGCCAAGCATGTGCTGCGCGTTGGCCAGGCTCTCGGGGCGACCGGCCACCGTAGCGCCGAAGGCCACGCTGCGCTGGCCGGTGTAACGCTGCAGCAGCAACAGCCAGGCGCCCTGGATCAGGGTGTTGGCGGTAATGCCCTGGGCCCGGCAGTGCTGCTGCAAGGCGGCGGTGCGCTGGGCGTCCCAACGGGTGTACAGCGCCTCGTGCCCCGGCAGGTCGGCAGTGTGCCGCGGGTGAATCGACTGGCTCAGTTGGGTCGGCGCCTCGAGCAGGCGCAGACGGCCCTGCCAGTAGTCCTGCAGGCGCCCCTGATCCTGCGCCTGCAACCAGGCGATGAAGTCACGGTAGCGGCCGCTGTCGCCGGTCACTTCACCGCTGGCGTAGTGCTGCAGCACCTCGCCGAACAACTGCGAGCTGCTCCAGCCGTCCATGAGGATATGGTGGCTGGTCCACACCAACTGGTGCTCGGCGTCGCCCGTGCGCACCAGCAACAGGCGCTGCAGCGGCACCTGGCCGAGGTCGAAGCCACGCTGCGCGCGGGCGACCGCCTCAAGGTCGGCGGCGGTAAAGGTTCGTGCCCGCCAGTCGAGCACGGTCATCGCCACGTCGACGTGACGGTGCACCACCTGCAACGGCGCGCTCTGGCCGCCTTCCCAGTGGAAGGACGTACGCAGGATCTCGTGACGGCCGATCACATGCTGCCAGGCGGCGCGGAAGCGCTCTTGCTCGAGCCCCGCGACCGGCAGGCTGAGCTGGTTGACGTACAGGTCGTCGCCTGCGTCGGACAGGCTGTGGAACAGCATGCCCTGCTGCATCGGCGACAGTGGGTAGATGTCTTCGATTTCGGCCACCGCCACCGGCAGTGCGTCGAGTTGCCCTTGGCTCAGGCCCGCCAGCGGGAAGTCCGACGGCGTCAGCCCTTGCGGTGCCTGGCAGTGCTCGACCAGCGCCGCCAGCTCCGCCTCGTAGGCCCGCGCCAGCCGCTCGATGGTCGCGCGGGCGAACATCTGCCCGCTGAAGCTGAACGCCAGGCTCAGCTCGCCGC